>DASQCX010000586.1:0-4335 GCA_035634455.1 Burkholderiaceae bacterium | reverse complement strand
GGCCGCAGGCATCGATGCGCTGGGCGTGGCCGACGCCGCCAGGCGCGCGCTGCTCGTCGCCGAACAGAACGCGGTGATGGAGCGCATCGCCGCCGCCGTGGCCGATGCCGGCCGCAAGGACGACCTCGCCGCCGCGCTGGCGAGCCGGCTGGACCTCGACCGCATCGAGACCGTCGTCGTCATCTATGCCGAGAACCGCAGCTTCAACAACCTGTTCGCCAACTTCCCCGGCGCCACGGGCGCGCCGGCCGGCAAGGGCGCGCGCAAGAAGGGCGCCGCGCCGGCCTTCGCGCCGCAGCGCGACCGCGACGGCAGCGTGCTGGCCAGGCTGCCGCCGGCCTGGGGCGGCCTGACCGCCGGCGGCCAGCCGGTGACGGTGACGCAGGCGCAGACCACCAACGTGTGGCCCAACGCGCCGTTCCAGATCGACTCGCCGACGCCGGCCTGGGGCACGCCGGCGCTGCCCAACACCATCATCACGCGCGACCTGTACCACCGCTTCTTCGAGAACCAGATGCAGATCGACGGCGGCCTCAACGACAAGTTCGCCGCCTGGGGCGACTCCGGCGGCGTCGTCATGGGCTGGTTCGACGGCAGCCGCACGGCGATGTGGAAGATCGCGCGCGACTACACGCTGGCCGACCGCTTCTTCCAGGGCGCGTTCGGCGGCTCGTACCTGAACCACCAGTACCTGGTCTGCGCCTGCATGCCGGAGTACCCGAACGCCGACACCAGCTCCGCGCACCCGTCGATCAGCGTGCTGCGCACCGACGCCGACGGCAAGTTCCTGCCCGAGCTCGCGCTGGCCGACAACTCGCCCGCCTCGGCGATGAGCGGCCCGCCGGTGTTCAGGAAGAGCGGCAACCTGACGCCGAAGAACTACCTGGGCGACGGCACGTTCCGCACCGTCAACACGATGCAGCCGCCGTACCAGCCCAGCTACAACCCGCCCACGCCCGACGACACCGCCGGCCAGTACGCGAACCCGCTGGAGCCGACGACGCTGCCGCCGCAGACGATCGCGACCATCGGCGACCTGCTCGACGGCAAGGGCGTCGCGTGGACGTGGTACGCCGGCGGCTGGAACGCGGCGTTGGCCGATCGCACCAAGGTCTACGACGGCGGCTCGGGCAACTTCCAGGCGCACCACCAGCCGTTCAACTACTACGCCGCCTTCGACCCGAAGACGCGCGCCGCCGACCGTGCCGCGCACCTCAAGGACTACATCGACCTCGTGGCCGACGCCGCCGCCGGCAGGCTGCCGCCCGTCGTGTTCTACAAGCCCATCGGCAAGGACAACGAGCACCCCGGTTACGCCAGCCTGGCCGAGGGCGACGCGCACCTGGCCGACACCATCGCGAAGCTGCAGGCCAGCCCGCAGTGGGCGCACATGCTGGTCGTCGTCACCTACGACGAGAACGGCGGCCAGTGGGACGAGGTGGCGCCGCCCAAGGCCGACCTCGTCGGGCCGGGCACGCGCGTCCCGGCGGTCATCGTCTCGCCGTTCGCGCGCCGCGGCTTCGTCGACCACACGCCGTACGACACGGGCTCGATCGCGCGCTTCATCACGCATCGCTGGTCGCTGCCGGTGCTGCCGGGCCTGAAGCTGCGCGACGCGTCGCTGGCGGCCAACGGCCTGCCGGCGATGGGCGACCTGACGGCCGCGCTCGAACTGCGCGCGCATTGACGCGAGGCTGCTGATGTGTCCCGTGCGCGCGGCGGCGATCGCGGCGCTGCTGGCCGGTGCCGCGCTGGCGCTGGCCGCCGCGCCGATGACGCCGCCGCAGCCGCGCGCGTTCGGCGATCGACCCAGCGTCGAGCAGCTGACGGCGCTCGGGCGCGCGATGTTCGTCGACCCGGGGGTGTCCGCGAACGGCCGCCTGTCGTGCGCGAGCTGCCACGATCCGGCGGCGGCCTTCGGGCCGAACGCGCGCACGCCCAGCCCGTTCGCCGACGGCGACCCCGCGCACGCCGGCACGCGCGCGATCCCGTCCCTGCGCTACGCCCGGTTCGCGGGCCGCTTCACCGAGCACGCCACCGACGACGAGGAGACCCACGGCGTCGACGGCGGCCCCACCGGCGGCCTCACCTGGGACGGCCGCGCCGACACCGCGCGCGAGCAGGCGCTGATCCCGCTGTTCGACGCGCGCGAGATGGCCAACGCCGACGCCGCGTCGCTGGCGCGCCGCGTGGCCGCCGCACCGTACGCGGCACGGTTTCGCGCGGCCTTCAGCGCGCCGGGGCGCGACGTCTTCGCCGACCCGGCGCAGGTGGTGGCGTGGATGGCGCTGGCGTTCGAGGTCTACGAGCAGGCGCCCGAGTTCGCGCCCTTCGACAGCCGCTACGACCGCTGGCTCGCGGGCCGCGCGGCGCTGTCGCCCGCGGAACTGCGCGGCCTCGCGCTGTACCGCGATCCCGCGCGCGGCAACTGCGACACCTGCCACCCGAGCCGGCGCAGCGCCGGCGGCCGCGCGCCGCTGTTCACCGACGCCGGCTTCATCGCGGTGGCCGCGCCGCGCCGCGCGGACCTGCCGCCGCTGGCGGGGTCGTCGGCGTCGCAGCCGCTGGCCTCGCGCGCGCGCGGCGCCGAAGCCGACCTGGGCCTGTGCCGCTCGGGCCGCCCCGGCCTGAGCGAGGACCCGAGCTTCTGCGGGCGCTTCCGCACGCCCACGCTGCGCAACGTGGCGCTGCGCACCCGCTTGTTCCACAACGGCGCGCTGCGCACGCTGCGCGACGCGGTCGCGTTCTACGCTACGCGCGACACCGACCCCGCGCGCTGGTACCCGCGCAACGCCGACGGCAGCGTGCACGCGTACGACGACCTGCCCGCGGACGCGGCGGCCTTCGTCGACCGCGAGGTCCCGTTCGCGCCGCTGCCCGGCGGCCGGCCGCGGCTGGACGAGCGCGACATCGACGACATCGTCGCCTTCCTGCGCACGCTCACCGACGCGGACGTGGACGCGCCAGCCGCGGCGCGATGACGCCCGGGCTCAGCTGCCGGCCGAGGTCTTGATCGCGCTGCTCGCGCCCACCGCGACGAAGCGGCCGCTCGCGAAGGTGACGCCGTACAGCGCCGCCGCGCCGGCCGGGTCGCGCGAGGTCCAGGTGTTGCCGTCCTCGCTGGTCTCGATGCCGTTGTCGCCGACGACGACGATCTCGCCCGCGGTCGACACCGCGACCGCGCGCAGCGGGCCCGTGATCGCGGAGGTCTTCAAGGCCGACCAGTTCGAGCCGTTGGGACTGGTGGTGATGGCGCCGTTGTCGCCGACCGCCACGTACTGCGTGCCGGTCCAGGCCACGCCGTGCAGGTTGATGCCGGCGCCGCTCGAATCGGTCACCACCTTGCCGGACACCCACGCGGTGCTGTCGTTGCTCGCGGCGATGTAGCCGCTGTCGCCCACCGCGATGTAGCGGCTGCCGCCGTAGACGCCGGCGTTGAGCGTGCCTGGGCCGCTGAGGGCGGTCAGGGCCGACCACGAGTGGCCGTCGCTGCTGCTGTAGAGATGGCCGCCTTCGCCGAGGCCGACCACGCGGGTGCCCACGATCAGCCCGTGGATGGGCGTGGCGCCCGCGGGCAGCGCGCCCATCGTCCACGTCGTGCCGTCCGCGCTGTAGGCCACGGCGCCGGTCGACGTGGTGTACGGCGACGACGAGATGGCGCCGGCCGCGACGTAGGTGCTGTTGAGGTGCGCGATCGCGTACGCCTTCAGGTGGTCGGTCGTGATGTTCGACGAGAACAGCGTGACCGGCGTCCATGTCGCGGCGTCGCTGCTCGCGAGCGCGGCGCCCGAATCGGACACGGCGACGTACTGGCTGTCGGCGAAGTCGACCGCCGTCAGGTTGCCCACCGCGCTGGCGGTGACGTTCGTCCAGCTGATGCCCGCGACGGGCGAGACGGTGATCGTCAGCGTCACGGTCTGCGTGCTGGCGCCGGTCAGTGCGGCGGCAATTGTTACCGTCGTGTTTGCCGTGAGGGTGCCGGCGGCGGGCGGCGTGTAGGTGACGGACGTGCCGCTGGTCGCGCTCAGCATGCCGGTGCCGGTGAGCGTCCAGGTCGGCGTGGCCGTGCTGTTGGTGACCGTCGCGTTCAGCGTGATCGCGGCGCCGCCCTGCGTGGTCACGGTGCTCGACGGCGTCACGACCAGCGTCGGCGAGGAGGGCGACGGCGCGGGCGTCGGGGTCGGCGAGGGCGACGGCGAGCTGCCGCCACCGCCGCCGCACGCCGCCAATGCCAGCGGCAGGACGGCGACGGCGGCATACAGCTTCAGCCACGAGGAATGGGAGCTCGCGACGGAGCGGGCGTCTTTGGACATGGCACATCCTTCGTCTTTTCGG
>DASQCX010000585.1:0-9657 GCA_035634455.1 Burkholderiaceae bacterium | reverse complement strand
GGCGGCCAGCAGGGCGGCGGCGGCGAGCGGGGCGAAGCGAAGGGCTTGGAGGCGGAGCGAGGTCATGCGAGAGGCTTTCGAGGAAGGAATCAGAACGAGATCTCGTAGCGCTGGCCACGGAAGTTCAGGATGGCGGACTTCAGGCGGATCTGCTCGAGCACGGTGTCGGGCGCGGGCTTCTCGCCTTCGTGGAACACCTGGCCGTTGAGGATGATCATGCGCGCGGCCGGCGTCTCGGAGTAGACCGAGCCGGCGACGGCCAGCTTGGGCAGCTGCGCGCGCACGTCGGGCGGCAGATCCTTGATGTTGGGGACGGCGTCGCCGCGCGCAGCCGCCGGCGGCGCCGTGGCGGCGATCGGCGCTCCGTAGTGTTCGACCGGCGCAGCGGGTGCCTGCGGGGCCGGGTGCACCGCAGCGCGCGTTTCGGGCGTCGCGCCGCGGCCGGCAAGGGCCGCGCGGTCGGCCGGCGTATCGCGCGGCGCCGGGCGCGCCGTCTGCGGAGGCGGCGGATAAGCCTGCGGCGGACGCGCGTCGGCAGGCGCCATCGGCGGCGGATTGCCGCGCGCCATAGTCGGCTCGACGGGGCGCGCGCCGGGCTCGATGGCGCCGGGCTGCTGCTGCGGCGGTTCGCCCTGGGCCATCTGCGCCGGAGCGGCCGCGTCGGGCGGCGCCGGCGGGCGGGCGGGCGCGGCGCGCGATTCCGCCGCCGGCGCGGGCGCCGACTTCCACGGCGCGGCCAGCAGGATCGCGACGCCCGCGACCAGCAGCACGCCAATCGCGCCGGCGGCCCGGATCAGCGGACGCCGGTCGCGCGCCGGCGGCTCGACACCGGCGGGCAGGCCCTGCGCATGCAGGCCGGGCACCACGCCGCGCGAGCGTTCGGCGTCGGCGCGCCGCAGCGCATCGAGGATGTAGGACATGCGCTTACCTTTTCTGCGCAGCGAGCGCCGGAGAGGCGAGCGCCGCGGACGCGGGCGCCGTGCCGGCCAGCCAGGGCTCGGACACGCCGCTGGCGCGGTTGATCTGCATCAGCGTCGTCGGGCCGGCGACGCCGTCGGGCGTCAGCCCCTCGGTCTGCTGGAAGGCGGCGACGCGGGCGCGCAGCGCGGCGTCGAAGGCACGATCCGGTGCGGGCGCCGAGGCCCCCTGGCGCGCGGCAAGCTGCGCGCCCACGGCGTCGACCAGCGCGCCCTGCGCGCCCAGCGACAGCGGCGCCGAGTAGCCGGCCGGCGCGCGCCAGAAGGTCGTGAAGTCGCCGCGCCAGGCGGTGGTCAGCAGCGGCAACGGCACCAGCAGCGGCGCCTTGCCGACCACCAGCGTCGCCTCGTCGCGGCCCAGTCCGGCCAGCACGACGTAGACCGCCCGATCCTGCGCGTCGCGCAGCGCGAGCACGCTCGGGCGCGCGAGCAGGCGCAGCAGCGCGAGGCCGCCGTGGGCGCGGAAGCAGCGCACGTCGCGTGCGGCGGCGAGCGCGCAGGGGTCGCCGTCGCCGAGTTGCAGCCCCCACTCCGGCGCGAGCGTGCGCAGGGCGTCGTGCTCGTCGCGCGGCGCGCGGGCGAGCAAGGCCTCGAGGTCGTCGATGGAGCGCAGGCGCGGCGTGGCCGCGGCGGCGGAGGCGGCCGTCGGCAGCGTCGACGCGAACGGCGCCGGCGGCGCCGAGGCCGCCGTCGATGCGGCGCTGGCGGCCGCCGCGACGGCGCGCGCGGGCGCCTTGTCGCGGCCGCTCCATTGCACCGCCGCCATCGCGGCCGCGCCCGCCAGCACGCCGCCGGCCAGCGCCAGCGGCCACCAGCGCGGCAGCGCCATCCCGGCCGGCGCGCGGTGGCCGTCGTGCGCGCCGAACACCTCGCGCGCCGCCTTGTCGACGATCGTGGGGTCGACGCGCGGCTTGCCCGTGGCATAGGCGCCCAGCAGCGCGCGATCGCACAGCAGGTTGATGCGGCGCGGGACGCCACGCGTGAGCTGGTGGATGCGCCGAAGCGCAGCGGCGTCGAACGGCAGCGCGCCCTTGAGGCCGGCCACCGCGAGCCGGTGCGCGATGTAGTGCGCCGACTCCTTCTCGCTCAGCGCCTCGAGGTGGTAGCGCGCGATCACGCGCTGCGCCAGCTGCTCGAGCTCCGGCCGCGCCAGCATGCCGCGCAGCTCGGGCTGGCCGATCAGCACGATCTGCAGCAGCTTGCGCTCGCTGGTCTCGAGGTTGGTGAGCAGGCGCAGCTGTTCCAGCACGTCGGACGAGAGGTTCTGCGCCTCGTCGATGATCAGCACGTTGTTCTGGCCGACGGCGTGCGTGCGCAGCAGGTACTCGTTCAGGCCGTCGACGTAGTCCTTGACGCCCGGCGGCGTGCCGGCCGCGGTCAGCGGCGGGAACTTGATGCCGAACTCGTGGCACACCGTGATCAGCAGCTCGAGCGCCGACAGCTTCGGGTTGAAGATGTAGGCGACGTTGCAGCGCGCCGGGATCTGCTCCAGGAAGCAGCGGCAGACCGTCGTCTTGCCGGCGCCGATCTCGCCCGTCAGCAGCACGAAGCCGCCACCGCCCTGCACGCCGTACAGCAGGTGCGCCAGCGCCTCCCGATGGCGCTCGCTCATGAAGAGATAGCGCGGATCGGGTGCGATCGAGAAGGGCTTCTGCTTCAGGCCGAAGAAGGGCACGTACATGGGGCGCAAGCATACTTCGCCGCCGTGAAGCCGCTCCTGGCGCGGCCGCGCCGTCCGAGCGGCGGGCGCTCAGGCGGCGAGCGAGGCGTCGCGGAAGGCGCGCAGGACGGCGTTCATGCGGGTCTGGTAGCCCGGGCCCTGAGCCTTGAACCAGTCCAGCACCTCGCTGTCGACGCGCAGGGAAATGGACGTTTTTGGCGGCACGGGCTCGAGCCCGCGGCGGACGATGCCGCGGACGATGTGGCGCAGGTCGGCCTCAGGATGCTCGTCCGCCTCAAGAGCCGACTTGATCGAAGTAGATGCGTGCTTCGCGGGCTGTCGCTTTGCGGAATGAGATGACGCGGATTTCATGAGATGTCTCTGTGTGCACCAGCGAAACGCGCACGCCGTCGAGCAGCCCGAGCGTGACGAAGCGCTGCTCGCCATAGTCGAAGCGGTCATCCTCGAACGTGAACGTCAGGCCGGAGAACACCCGCTCGGCATCCACGAAATCAAGGCCGTGCCGCTCGATATTGGAGGCCCGCTTCGCATCCGACCAGTCGAATCCGACATTCATACTGTATATACATTTCGCCACTGCGTCAAAGTCGCGAAATGCTTGCGGCGGCGAGGGTTCGATCCTGCCCGTCGGCAGGAAGGCCGCCATGCGCGGAACGGCGCGTTTCGAGCTGAAACGACAACGGCACGCCAGGCGTGCCGTTTCAAGGAATCGTGCGCCAGGCGCGCGAGACCGCGCCCGTGGCAGCGCCGGCTCAGTTCGTCCTGAACCGCCCCACCGCCTCCACCAGCCGCGAGGACTGGTCGCTCAGCGACGTCGCCGCCGCCGAGGCTTCCTCCACCAGCGCCGCGTTCTGCGACGTCATCTGGTCGATCTGGTTGACCGCATTGTTGACCTCGCCGATGCCGCCGGTCTGCTGCTGCGTGGCCTCGACGATGCGGGCCATCAGCGCGCTGACCGAGCGCACCGAGTCGACGACCTGCGAGATGGTGCGGCCGGCGTCGTCGACGCGCGCTGCGCCGGTCTCGACGTCCTGCGTGGACTTCTGGATCAGCGTGCGGATGTCGCGCGCCGCCTCGCCGCTGCGCTGGGCCAGCGTGCGCACCTCGCTCGCCACCACGGCGAAGCCGCGGCCCTGCTCGCCCGCGCGCGCCGCCTCGACTGCCGCGTTGAGCGCGAGGATGTTGGTCTGGAACGCGATCGAATCGATCACGCCGATGATCTCGCCGATGCGCTTGCTGGACGCCGTGATGCCGCCCATGGTCTCGACGACCTCGTGCACCTTGTCGCCGCCCTCGGCCGCCAGCGCCGCGGCCTCCTGCGCGATGCGGTTGGCCTCGCGCGCGGCCTCGGCGTTGGTCATGGTCGACGAGTGCAGCTGCTGGATCGAGCTGGCCGACTGCTGGATCGAGCTCGCCTGGCTCTCGGTGCGGGCCGACAGGTCGGCGTTGCCGGTGGCGATCTCGTGCGCCGCGGTCCGGACCTCGGAGCTGGCCTGCTTGACCTCGTGGATGATGCCGCGCAGCGAATCGGTGAAGTCGTTGAACGCTCGGGCGATCTGGCCGACCTCGTCGTTGCTGGCGACGGCGATGCGCGCCGTCAGGTCGCCGCCGCCGCCGGCCACGGCGACCATCGCGTCGCGCACCTTGCGCAGCGGCTCGAACCAGCGGCGCAGCATGCTCGTGAAGAGCAGGCCGGCGATGCCCGCCACCACCAGCGCGGCCACGGCGATCGACGTGACCAGCGTGCCCAGCCCCGCCATCGCTGCGGACTTGTCGTAGGCCACGGCCAGGCGCCAGTCGGTGCCGGGGATCGCCTCGGAGCGCACCTGCACGTCGCGCGCGCCGTCGTTGGCGTCGACGATGGCGTCGTCCGGCGCCGCGACCACGGCCGCCATGCCCGGCTGCGCCTCGGCCAGGGCCTTCAGCGCCAGGTCGGCGTTCGGGTGGATCAGCACCTTGCCCTGCCTGTCGAGGACGAACGCGTACGAGTTCTCGCTGGGCTTGACGCCGCCGACCATCTTGACGACTTCGGCCAGCGACTTGTCGGCGCCGATCACGCCCACCAGCTTGCCGTCGGCCTTGACCGGCAGCGCGAAGGTGACGGTCATGTCGTTGAACGACGCGTCCTTGTACGGCGCGGTGACGACGGGCTTGCCGGCGGCGACGGCGGCCTTGTACCAGGGGCGGCCGGTCGGGTCGTAGCCGTCGGGCAGCTTCTGCGGCGGCACCTGGACGAAGCGCTTGTCGGCGTCGTAGGCCATGTAGACCGTGCGGAAGTCGCCGCTGGAGACGGCCTGGGCCAGCGCGGTGCGCAGGGCCTGGTCGTCGGTCGCGGGGGCCGTGGCGGGAGCGGCTGCGGACGCGGGGTCGGACGGCGCGGGCGCGGCGGCGGAGGTCTTGCCGATCGCGGCCATCGCGGCGGCGGCCGCGGCAGTGGCGCCGCCGGTGGGCGCCGGAGCCGGTGCGGCCTTGGCCGCGACTTCCGCCTTCGCGGGAGCCGGTGAGGGCGCCGGCGCGGGAGACGGCTTGCCCAGCCCGGCGAGCGCGGCCATCGCCGCGGCGGCGGCCGCGTCGGGCTTGGCGTCGTTGCCGGCGCGAGTCGGCTCCTTCATCGCCGCGGCGATGAAATCCACCGGGGCGTGGGCGGCGGCGCGGCGCTTCTTCGCGAAGCCGGCATGCGTGGGCTCGCCCATCGCCTTGCTGATCGCGTCCGGCGCGGCGGCGGCGGTGACGCTGGCGCCGGTGCGCAGGTTGCCGGCCACCCACTCGCCGATGCGCAGCGACGCGGCGTCGCCGACCACCGTCAGCTTTTCCTGCGCCTGCGTGGCCAGCGACTGGCGCGCCAGCAGCGTGGCCACGGTGCCGAGGACGCCGGCGCTGGCGAGCACGGCGACGAGGCCGGTGAGGGTGAGTCGGTTGACGAGGCTGGACGACGGGGCGTGCATGGGAGGCGGACTTTCGGCTGGCGATGGCGTGGCTTGGACAACTGTCCTGTGGGGATATCTTGATCGCCGCGCGCGCCCGCCAAGCGCGGAAAAGAGCCGTGTTTCCCGCGATTCGCGGCTCGACGGCGACCATCCGGGCCGAAACCGGCCCATCGGCGCCGGCCGGCCCACGCGTCCGGGCGGGTGGTGTCAAATCGGCTGCCTCACCGCCGCATCGCCCCCGCCATGGACCTCGATCCTCTCGAAATGGTCGCCGAGCCCTCCGGGTTCGGCGCCGACGACACCGCCGAAAAGACCTCGGCCGCCGAGCACCGGAAGCGTGCGCGCCTGAATGCCGCGGTCGCGATCACCGTGGCGCTGCTGGCCACGTTCATGGGCATCTGCAAGATCAAGGACGACAACATCTGCCAGGCGATGCAGCAGGCGCAGGCCGACAAGATCGACCACTGGTCGTACTACCAGGCGCGCAACGTGCGCCAGGAGATCGCCGAGGCCGCCGCCACGCAGCTGCGCCTGCAGCAGCCCTCGCAGCCCGCGTCGGCCCAGGGCGCGTACGCCGAGGCGATCGCCAGGTACGACCAGCTCGCCAGGGACCAGGCGCAGAAGAAGCAGGCCGCCGCCGCGCAGGCCGACGCGGACCAGAAGAACTACGACGCGCTGAACTACCGCGACGACCAGTTCGACCTGTCCGACGCGCTGCTGGCCATCGCCATCTCGATGCTGGCGGTCTCCTCGCTGACGCAGTTGCTGTGGCTGTACCTGCTGAGCCTGTTCCCCGCGGCATGCGGCGTGCTGATGGGCGTCGCGGGCCTGGCCGGACTGCACGTCCACCCGGATCGGCTCACCGCCTTGCTGAGCTAAGACCTCGCCGTCCCCGGGCCGCGCGCCGGGTGGCATCATCGTGCGCAGCTCCAAAGGATCCGCATGAAACTGCTTCGCCACGGCCCGCGCGGCCACGAACGGCCCGGCCTCGTCGACGCCGACGGGGTCATCCGCGACCTCAGCGCGCAGATCGGCGACATCTGCGCCGCCGACCTCGCGCCCGCCCGAATAGCCCGCCTGCGCTCGGTGGAGATCGAGACGCTGCCGGTCGTCGCGCCGGGGACGCGGCTGTCCGTGCCGTGGCACGGGATGTCCAAGTTCGTCTGCGTCGGCCTGAACTACAAGGATCACGCGGCGGAAGCGAAGATGGCGCTGCCCGCCGAGCCCATCCTGTTCCTGAAGGCGGCCAGCGCGCTGACCGGCCCGAACGACCCGATCGTGCTGCCGCAGGGCTCGGACAAGAGCGACTGGGAGGTGGAGCTCGGCGTGGTGATCGGCACCCGGGCGCGCTGCGTCTCCGAGGTCGACGCGCTGTCGCACGTGGCCGGCTACTGCGTCGTCAACGACGTCTCCGAGCGCGCGTTCCAGCTCGAGCGCGGCGGCACCTGGGACAAGGGCAAGGGCTGCGACACCTTCGGCCCGGTCGGCCCCTGGCTGGTCACGGCCGACGAGGTGCCCGACCCGCAGAAGCTGGCGCTGTGGCTGGACGTCGGCGGCACGCGCATGCAGGACGGCACGACGGCGGACATGGTGTTCGGCGTCGCGCAGCTGGTCAGCTACATCAGCCGCTTCATGACGCTGGAGCCGGGCGACCTGATCGCCACCGGTACGCCGGCCGGCGTCGGCATGGGCCGTGGGCGCTTCCTGCGGGCGGGCGACGCGCTGCGCCTGGGCATCGCCGGCCTGGGCGAGCAGTCGACCACGGTGCACGCGTGGGATGCGGCGCTGATCGACCGCCAGCACGGCGCGCATTGATAGACTGGCGTGATGCGACGTTTCCTGCGGCTGCTGACCCTCTGGCTGATCGCGCTCGCGCTGCCCCTCCACGGCGCGCAGGCGGCGACGGCCATGGCTGGCCATGCGGGCGCGCCGTCGCACCAGCTCATGGTCATGCCCGACGGCACGACGATGGACGCCGTGGACATGCCCGCCATGACCGACGCCGGCCCCTGCCACGGCCACGCGCTAGCCCAGTCCGGCTGCTGCGGCGACTGCTGCGGCCCGATCGCCGCGCAGCACGAGATGCTGGACGTCGTGCCGGTCGCCGCACGCTGGGCCACCCTGCTCCGCGACGCCGCCGAAGCGGCCTCGCCCCAGTTCCTGACCGGCGGCACCGACCGCCCGCCTCGATCCCTCCTCGCCTGAACCGACGAGACCGCGTCGCGCGCCCCCGCGCGTGACGCGAGCGCCCGCGCCCGTGCGCGCGAACGCACCCAGGACGAGGAACCATGATTTCACGACGACCCGTCGCCCGCGCGGCGCTGGCCGCCGCGGCGCTCGCGCTGCTGGCCGGCTGCGCCGCGACGAAGATGGACGACAACATCGCCGCCGCCCACGCCGAGGTCACCGCCCGCGGCGGCCCCGACTTCGCGTGGCTGACCACCGACGCCGCGCGCGAGCAGGCCCGCGCCGACGTCGCCCGCGCCCTGCGGCAGCCGCTGTCGGCCGACGACGCCGTGCGCGTCGCGCTGTCGCACGACCCCGCGCTGCAGGCGCTGCTGTTCGACCGCGCCGCGGCCTCGGCCGATGCCACGCAGTCGGCGCGGCTGCCCAACCCGGTGTTCGCGTTCGAACGCCTGGCCAGCGGCGGCGCGCCCAACCAGATCGAGGTGACGCGCGCGCTCACGCTGCCGCTGCTCGACCTGCTCCTGCTGCCGGCCCGCGCCGCCCAGGCCGGCGACGCGCAGCGCCGGCTGCGGCTGCAACTGGCCGCCGACGTGCTGCGCGCCGCGAATGACGCGCGCACGGCGTGGGTGTCCGCGGTCGCGGCGGAGCAGTCGCTGCGCTACGCCGTCCAGGTCGACGACGCGGCCGAGGCCGCGGGCGAGCTCGCACGCCGCCTCGAGGCCGCCGGCAGTTTCAGCGCCCTGCAGCGCGCCCGCGAGGAGGCCTTCGTCGCCGATGCCGCCACCGGCCTGGCGCAGGCGCGCCGCGCGCAGCGGCGCACGCGCGAGACGCTGGTGCGAGCACTGGGCCTGGACACGGCCGAGGCCGCCGCGCTCGAGCTGCCCGAGCGCCTGCCCGACCTGCCCGCGACGCTGCCGCCCGAGACGCCGGCGCAGCAGTCCGCCCTCGACGCGCGCCTCGACCTGCGCCTGGCCCGCGCGCGCCTGGACGAGCTCGCGCGGGCGCAAGGCCTGGCGCGCGCCATCGGCAGCGTCGACGCGCTCGACATCGGCGTCGAACGCCGCGCCACCACCGGCCAGCCGCGCGATCACGGCCTGACGTTGTCGGTGCCGCTGCCGCTGCTGGACACCGGCGACGCCGCGCGCGCCGGCGCCAGCGCGCGCTACGACGCGGCGCTGGCGCGCGTCTCGGCGCTGGCCGTGGCCGCCGCCTCGCAGCTGCGCGAGGCCGACGGCGAGCGGCGCGACGCGCACGCGCTGGCGCTGCAGTTCCGCGACCGCCTCGTGCCGCTGCAGTCGGCCATCGCGGGCGAGAACCTGCTGCGCTACAACGCGATGCTCGCGAGCCCGTTCGACCTGCTGGCCGACGCGCGCGAGCAGGCGCGCACCGTGCAGCAGGCGATCGCCGCGCAGCGCGACTTCTGGCTCGCCGACGCCGCCTGGCAGGCCGCGTCGTCAGGCATCCCGACTTCAACCGCCGACCTCGCGGAGGCCGCACGATGACCACCAACCGCCGCGGCTTCCTGCTGCGCTCCGCCGGCGCCACGCTGGCCGCCACCACCGTCTCGCGCGCCGCGCTCGCCGGGCTGCCCGAGCTCGCGTCGCACGACTCCGCCGACACGGCGCCGCCGCTGCAGCCGGCGTCCGGCCCGCACTACAACCCCGTCGTCACGCTCAACGGCTGGACCCTGCCCTGGCGCATGAAGGACGGCGTCAAGGAGTTCCACCTCGTCGCCGAACCCGTGGTGCGCGAGATGGCGCCCGGCTTCACGGCGCAGCTGTGGGGCTACAACGGCCAGTCGCCGGGGCCGACGATCGAGGTCGTCGAAGGCGATCGCGTGCGGCTGTTCGTCACCAACCGGCTGCCCGAGCGCACCTCCATCCAC
>DASQCX010000584.1:0-6394 GCA_035634455.1 Burkholderiaceae bacterium | reverse complement strand
CGCGCAGGCCGTGCAGGTGCTCGCGTACGAATGGCGGCAGGCGCAGGGCGGGTTCCCGGTCGTCGAGCGCACGAAGCCGGTGCGCGCCGCGGACGGCGCGGCCGTCGACGGGCTGCTCGCCCACTGGCGCGACACGCTGGTGCGGATCGGCTTCCTCGACCCCGCGACGCCGCGCAAGCTGATGCCGCGCCTGCACCAGTTGCTCAACCGGGCCCGCGTCACGGTCGAGGAGGTGCACATCCTGCGCGGCATCGCGGGCCAGGTGCAGAAGATCGCGCGCCGCAAGGGCTAAGCCAGCACCGCCGTGCAGGCCGGGGGCCTGCCGATACACTCCCCGTTCCCCATCCGATCCACGAGCCGAGTCCGCCTGCAATGTTCGATCGCCTGCGCGAAGACATCACCACCATCCTCGAGCGCGACCCCGCCGCGCGCTCGCGCCTGGAGGTGCTGCTCTGTTACCCGGGCCTGCACGCGCTGATCTGGCATCGCCGGGCGAAGTGGTTCTGGGCGCACGGCATGCACGTCGCCGGCCGCTTCCTGTCGCACCTGGGGCGCTTCTTCACCGGCATCGAGATCCACCCCGGCGCGACCATCGGCCGCCGCGTGTTCATCGACCACGGCATGGGCGTCGTCATCGGCGAGATGGCCGAGATCGCCGACGACTGCACCATCTACCAGGGCGTGACGCTGGGCGGCACCTCGCTGGTCAAGGGCGCCAAGCGCCATCCGACGCTGGAGGCCGGCGTGATCATCGGCGCCAACGCGAGCGTGCTGGGCGGCTTCACCGTCGGCACCGGCGCGCGCGTCGGCTCGGGCGCGGTCGTCACGCGCGCCGTGCCGCCGGGTGCGACCGCGGTCGGCAACCCGGCGCGCATCATCGCGGCCGAGACCGACGCCGCGCGCGAGGCCACCGCCGCGCGCCTGGGCTTCTCGGCCTACGGCGTGACGCAGGGCGACGACCCGATCGCGCAGGCGATGAAGGGCCTGATCGACAACGCGTCCGCGCACGAGCACCAGATCGCGCTGCTGTGGAACGCCATCGAGCGCGTGCTCGCCGAGGGCCTGGCGCAGGCGCGCGACTGCGTGCCCACCGACGCCCAGGTCGACGAGAAGTTCGACGCCGAGGGCCTGAGCCGGCTGGTGAAGTAGTCCGGCCGGGCGGGGACTACCTCACCCAGGAGTCCGGCAGCAGCGCGCCCAGGGCGCGGTGCCAGTTGCTGTCGACCTCGATCTTCACCGCCGCGCTCCAGGCCGTCCTGAAGCCGTCCGACTCGACGTAGCGGTAGCGTGCGAAGTAGGTGCCTGGAGCCGGGCGCGCCAGCTTGCCGCCGGGGTCGTCGAACTCGCCGCGGCCGACGACCTGCGCGAAGGCGGCGTCGCTGGCCAGCTCGACCTCGGCACGGTCTTCCGCGCGGCCGCCCCAGGTCAGCTCGATGGCGGCGCCGTCGGGGGTGAGGCGGCCCAGCGGGGCGCGCGGCGTGGGGCGCAGCAGCATGACCTGCGTCTCGCTCCAGGCGCCGCGGCGGCCGTCGGCGGCGATGCTGCGCACGCGCCACCAGTACGGGCCGTCGGCGGCGCCGAAGGCGGTGTCGATCGGATGGAACGCGATCGTCTCGCCGCGCACGTGCTCGTCGTACAGCGCCTCGTCCTCGAACTTCGGGTCGCGCGCGACCTCGACGACGAAGCTCGCGGCGTCGGGATTGCGCGTCCAGCGCAGCGTGACCTCGCCCACCGGCCGCTTGCCGCCGGCCGGCGGGTCGATCAGCACGGGCGCCTCCGGCCGCGCGAGCAGCTGGAAGTCGCGCGCCGCGTCCAGGCCCTCGAGGCCCTCGGGGCTGATGCTGCGCACCCGCAGGTGCCAGTTGCCGTCGGCCAGCTGCGGGATGTAGACCTCGTCGCCGGCGTCGACGTGCTGGTCGTACTGGATGTGATCGAACGCGGCGTCGTCGGCCACCTGCACGCGCACGGGCAGCGCGCCGGGCAGGCGGAACTTGACGGGCAGGTGGTCGAACAGCGGCGGCACGCCGGACAGGTCGGGCGCCGGCGGCAGCGGCAGCACGACCGGCTTGCGGCCTTCCTCCAGCGGCGCGCCGAACTTGGCCGGCACGTCGGCCGCCTGCGCCTCGGATGCGCCGACCTGCGCGTGCACCTTGCCCTCGAGCACCTCGGTGGCCGACGCGTTGGCGGCGCTGGCCGCCGCCGTGGCGGGCGTGACGTCGTTGCGCACGCGGTAGACCGTGCCGCGCACGCCGATCACCGCCGTGGGCGTGCTGACCTCCAGCGGACGCGCGCGCAGCACCTTGCTGGCGAACACCTCGACCGTGCCGCTGATCAGGCGCAGCGAGGCGGCCACGATGCCCTCGTCGATGGCCACGGCCGTGGCCTTGACCTGGAAGCGGCGCTGCTCGTCGAGCCGGCCCTGGCTGGCGGGCGCCAGCTTGATGCGCGAGCCGTCGGCCAGCTGCACGACCGCCGAGCTGGCGTCGCCGGTGCGTATCGTCGAACCGACGGCCAGCGCGGCGCCCACGGCCGCGGGCTTGCCGTCGATGCGCACGTCGCCGAACGCGCTCAGCACCTGCGCCGGCACCTCCTTGCTGTGCAGGTAGCGCCCCGGCACCAGCAGCACCTGGCCGGGCGTGATGTGGTTGGAGTTCGGCAGGTGGTTGATGCGCGACACCTCCTTCCACACGTCGGGCGCCGCGAACAGCGTGCGGTTCAGGCCGATCAGCGTGTCGTGCGTGGTGACGGTGTAGGGCACCAGCAGGTCGTCGGGCGACGCGGGCGCGGACGCCGCGGCGGCAGCCGGCGGGGCCGCGTCCGCGAGCGGGGCGGCCAGTGCGAACGCGAGGGCGAGAGCCAGCGGGGTGGGGCGGGGAGTCGGGCGACGGGACGTCAGCTGCATGGGCACCGGAGGCTGGATGGGGCTCAGGCGGCGCCGGCAGGCGGCCGCTGGGCGGACTTGGGGCGGAACGCCCGGCACACGGCCGGGTCGGTCTCGATGTAGGGACCGCCGATCAGGTCGATGCAGTACGGCACCGCGGCGAAGATGCCGGGCACCGGCGGAACGAGATCGGGCAGACCCTGCAACGTTTCAGCGATGGCTTTCGGTTGACCGGGCAGGTTCAGGATCAGCGCGCGGCCGCGGATCACGCCCACCTGGCGCGACAGGATCGCGGTCGGCACGAAGCGCAGGCTGATCTGGCGCATCTGCTCGCCGAAGCCGGGCATCTGCCGGTCGGCGACGGCCAGCGTCGCCTCGGGGGTGACGTCGCGCGGCGCCGGGCCGGTGCCGCCGGTGGTCAGCACGAGGTCGCAGCGGGCGTCGTCGACCAGCGCGCGCAGCGTGGCGCTGATCGTGGGCGCGTCGTCGGCGATCAGGCGTTCCTCGCGGGTGAGCGGGTTGCGCACGGCGCGCGCCAGCCATTCGCGCAGCGCGGGCAGGCCCTTGTCCTCGTAGACGCCGGCCGAGGCGCGGTCGCTGATCGAGACCAGCCCGATGCGCACGCAGTCCAGCGTCGTCGCCACGGGCTCAGTCATCGTGCGACGGATCGGTGGGCGGCGCGTCGTCGCCGGCCTCGGCCGCGTCCTGCATCTGCTCCTTGACCAGGCGGAACAGGTCGCGGTACGCCCGGCCGTGGCGTTCGCCGGGCTCGAGCTTTTCCTTGCGCGCCGAGCGCACGAGGCTGCGCAGCTGCTGGATGTCAGTGGCGGGGTATTGCGTGATCCAGTTGGCAAGCGCGTCGTCGGCGGACAACAGCTGGCCGCGCCAGTACTCGGCCTGGTGCAGCGCCAAGGTGTCGGTGGCGCTGCCGACGCGGAACGACGCGACGGCCTCGCGCAGCGGCTCCGGATCCTCGGACTTCATCAGCTTGCCGATGTACTGCAGCTGGCGGCGCCGGCCCTCGAACGAGCGGGTGCGGCGCAGTTCGGCGATCGCGTCGCGCAGGCGTTCGTCGATCTTGAGCTTGTCGAGGCGGTCGGCCGGCAGCGCGGCGACGGCCTCGCCGAGTTCCTGCAGATCGTGCATCTGCTTCTTGAGTTCGTTGCGGCTCGGCGCGGTGCCGTCGATGGCGGCCTGGCGCTTGCTGACCGGCATGTCCGCCATGTCGGCGTCGAACTCCTGCGCCTGTCGGTTGGAGGCGTGCTTGGGCTCGCGGGGCATGGGTCTGGGGTTCTCTAGGGATCGCTATGATTGACCGGATTGTCCTGCAATTGGCGCGGATCGCCAGCCTGTCCGCGCCGACCTCAACAACTCCAAGCAAGGAAACCCGATGGCCGTCACGAAATCCGAAGGTTTCGCCTTCAAACCGGAGCAGTTCCAGCAGATCATCGAGGACGTCCTGAAGATCGCCAAGGCGGCCGGGGCGAGCGATGCGGCGGCGGAGGTCTCCGAAGGCAGCGGGCTGTCGGTATCGGTGCGCAAGGGCGAGGTCGAGAACGTGGAGCGCAACCGCGACAAGTCGGTGGGCGTGGCGGTCTACATCGGCCAGCGGCGCGGCAACGCGAGCACCTCGGACTTCTCGACCGCGGCGCTCGAGCGCACCGTGCGCGCCGCCTACGACATCGCGCGCTTCACCGCCGAGGATCCGGCCGCCGGCCTGCCCGACGCCGCCGACCTGGCCACCCCGGCCGAGGCCGCGCTGGCGCTGGACCTGTTCCATCCGTGGGACGTCGACGTCGCGCGCGCCACCGAGCTGGCCACGCGCTGCGAGGACGCGGCCTTCGCCACCGACCGCCGCATCACCAACTCCGAGGGCGCCGGCGTGTCGGCGCAGCAGTCGCATTTCTGGATGGGCAACACGCGCGGCTTTCGCGGCGGCTACGCCAGCTCGCGCCACTCGCTGTCGGTGGCGCCGATCGCCGGCAAGGGCGGCGGCATGCAGCGCGACCACTGGTACTCGTCGATGCGCGACGCCGCCGAGCTGGCCGCGCCCGAGGCCGTCGGCCGCTACGCCGCGGAGCGCGCGCTGTCGCGGCTGAACTCGCGCAAGGTCCGCACCTGCGAGGTGTCCGTGCTGTTCGAGTCCAGCCTCGCGGCCGGCCTGCTGGGCGCCTTCGTGCAGGGCGTCAGCGGCGGCGCGCTGTACCGCAAGGCGAGCTTCCTGCAGGACTCGCTGGGCACGCAGGTCTTCCCCAAGGACGTCGACGTCTTCGAGTTCCCGCACGAGCCCAAGGGCAAGGGCAGCGCGCCGTTCGACGACGAGGGCGTGCGCACCCGGGCGCGCGACGTGGTCGACGGCGGCGTGGTCAAGGGCTACTTCCTCTCGAGCTACTCGGCGCGCAAGCTGGGCATGAAGACCACCGGCCACGCCGGCGGCTCGCAGAACCTGCGCATGACCCACCGCCGCACGCAGCCGGGCGACGACCTGCCCGCGATGCTGCGCAAGCTCGATCGCGGCCTGTTCGTCATCGAGCTGATGGGGCAGGGCGTCAACTACGTCACCGGCGACTATTCGCGCGGCGCCGCGGGCTTCTGGGTCGAGAACGGCCGCATCGTCCATCCGGTGGAGGAGGTGACCATCGCCGGCCACCTGCGCACGATGCTGATGGGCATCCAGGCGATCGGCGCCGACACCTACAACTACGGCGCGAAGACGGTGGGCTCGGTGCTGCTGTCGCCGATGAAGGTGGCCGGGGCCTGAGCGTGCTCGACATCGCGGCCGCCGTCCTCGTCCTGACCGCGCTGCTGGCCTGGGCCAACCAGCGCTGGCTGAAGCTGCCGACGACGATCGGCGTGATGGCGACCTCGCTCGTGCTGTCGCTGGCGCTGGTGGCGCTGGACGCGGCGGGCGTGGCCGTCGGCCTGCACTCGCGCGAGCAGGCGCTGGTCGGCGCGATCGACTTCTCGCAGCTGCTGATGCAGGGCATGCTGTCGCTGCTGCTGTTCGCCGGCGCGCTGCACGTGGACGTGCAGGCGCTGCGCGACTACCGCTGGCAGGTGGGCGTGCTGGCGTTCGTCGGCACCGCCGCGTCCACTGTGCTGATCGGCGTCGCGCTGTGGGGCGCGCTCGCGTTGCTGGGGCTGGCCGTGCCCCCGATCGCATGCCTGCTGTTCGGGGCGCTGATCTCGCCCACCGACCCGATCGCCGTCATCGGCATGCTCAAGTCGGGCGGCGCGCCGCGCAATCTGGAGGTCGTGATCGCCGGCGAGAGCCTGTTCAACGACGGCGTGGGCGTCGTGCTGTTCACGCTGCTGCTGGAGATGGCGCTGGAGGGCGGCGCGCCGACGGCCTCGCACGCCGCGCTGCTGCTGGCGCGCGAGGCGGGCGGCGGCCTGCTGTACGGATGGGGGCTGGGGTATGCCACCTGCCGCCTGCTACGCGGCGTCGGCGCGCCCTCGGTGGCGGCGCTGGTGACGCTGGCCGCGGTCGTGGGCGGCTACACGCTGGCGAAC
>DASQCX010000583.1:0-6287 GCA_035634455.1 Burkholderiaceae bacterium | reverse complement strand
GCGGGCAGGTGACCTCGTGCAGCAGGTGGCGGTCGATGTACAGCAGCGAGGTGCCGTCTTCCTCGGTGTGCAGGACGTGGTCGTCCCAGAGCTTGTCGTAGAGCGTGCGGGCGGTCATTTGGATCCTTCAGGAGGAGGCGGCCTCGCGCGCGCGCGGCGCGGCGGGCGCACTCGCGGGCGCGGACGCCGGGGGCGGGCACAGCGCGTCGACGAAGCGCTGCACGGCGGCCGGCAGCGAGTCGCTCACGCGCGTGGCGAGCAGGTAGTCGCGGCGGGCCCAGGGTTCCTCCAGGGCCAGCACCTTGATGTCGAACAGCTTGGAGAAACGGGTGGCGGTGTCGGACGGCAGCACCGCCACGCCCAGGCCAGCGGCCACGAGCTGGGCGATCGCGTCGAAGCCGCGCACCTGCAGGCGCGCGTTGAGCGTGCGCCCACGCTCGAGCGCGGACTTGAGCATCAGCTCGTGCGCCGAGGCGCCGACGTGCAGGCCGACGATGTCGAAGTCCAGCAGCGCGTCGAACGGCACCGCGTCGCGGCGCGCGAGGATGTGCTCGGACGGCACGATCGCGGCCAGCGTGCCGGTGCTGTAGTGGCGCGCGGCCAGGCGCGCGTCCGTGCTGGGGCCGACGAAGATGCCGACGTCGGCGCGCCCTTCGGCGACGGCCTGCATGACGTCGGCGCTGGTCTGGTCCTCCAGGCTCACGCGGATGCCCGGGTGGGCGCGCGCGAAGGCCGCGAGGTCGGCCGGCAGGCATTCGGAGATCGCGCCGGCGTTGGCGACCACCCGCAGGTGGCCCTTGATGCCGCGCGAGAACTCGACGACCTCGCTCTCGAGCGCATGCAGCGAGGCGTTGAGCGTGCGGATGTGGCGCACCAGCGCGCGCCCGGCCTCGGTGAGGTCGACGCCGCGGGCGCGGCGGTCGAACAGCGCGACGCCCAGGCGGGCCTCGAGGTCGGACAGCCGCTTGCTGGCCGCCGCCAGCGCCAGGTGCTCGCGTTCGGCGCCCCGCGTGATGCTGCGCGTCTCGGCGATGGCGAGGACGAGGTTGAGCGTGACGAGATCGAAGCGCATGGGACCGGACTCTGGCTGACTTGGATGGAACTGCGAAGAAGTCAGGCGTGACTGACGCGGAACGGCTCGATGAGCGAGCCTCACACCGGTAAACGTGGACCCGCTATCGTTCCGGAAGCGCCGGATAGGTGCTCCGATCGCCGAACCGCTGCCGCAATGATGCGCGAAGGGTCGGCGAAGCGCGCGTCGCTGTAATGAATCAAGCCTTCTTCACAAACGAAACCTGATACTACTGCCACCCTGGTTTTCGTGTCCAGGGGTCGGGATGCGCGCAAGCGGGTCTTGTACGTCGGACGACGGGCCGGGCGCGATGTCCCTGTTCGGCGGGGCGCCGGCGGGACCCTTCGCCTATCTGCCGTAGTCGCGTCGCGCACGGCCGGCGGGATTTGCGCGGCCAGGAACGACAAAGCCCGCCGAAGCGGGCTTTGCAGATGGGCACGCGATGCTCAGGCGGCCTTGGCAGAACGCAGCTTGAGCGAGAACTCGCGCAGCGCCTCGATGCCGGATTCCTCGGCCTGCTTGCACCAGGCCTGCAGGTCGGCGACGGCCTGCTCGGCGGAGACGTTCGTGCGCGTCCAGAGCGCGCGCAGTTCCTCGCGCATCGCCACCAGCTTGCCCAGCTTCTCGGACGTGGCGGCCGCATCGGCGACCTGGGCCTGCAGGTGGCCGGGGATCTTCTCGACGTCGCGGTGCAGCCAGCGGCGGGCGACGCGCATGTTGGCCAACGCGGCCGACTGCTCGGCGCCCTTGCTCTTGAGCGCGGCGACTTCCGCGGCGCAGGCGCGGCGCAATTCGCGCGCGTACTTGGCCATCACCTCGTAGCGGTTGGCGATGATGGCTTCCAGCGTCTCGTTGTCGGCCACGGCGCGGACGTCGCCCGTCTTGAGCTGCGGCGCGACCTTGCGCACCTTGGCCCAGCCGACGATCTCCATCGCGCGGATGTAGCCCCAGGCGATGTCGAACTCGAAGGGCTTGACCGACAGCTTGGCCGAGGTCGGATACGTGTGGTGGTTGTTGTGGAGCTCTTCGCCGCCGATGATGATGCCCCAGGGCATGACGTTGCGCGACGCGTCGGCCGCCTCGAAGTTGCGGTAGCCCCAGTAGTGGCCAATGCCGTTGATGATGCCGGCGGCGGTGATCGGGATCCACAGCATCTGGACGGCCCAGATCGTGGCGCCGATGGCGCCGAACAGCATCAGGTCGATGATCATCATGATCGCCACGCCCTGCCACTGGAAGCGGCTGTAGACGTTGCGCTCCATCCAGTCGTCCGGCGTGCCGTGGCCGAACTTCTTGATGGTTTCCTGGTTCTTCGATTCGGCGCGGTAGAGCTCGGCGCCGGTCAGCAGCACCGTCTTGATGCCGCGGGTGACCGGGCTGTGCGGGTCGTCCTCGGTCTCGCACTTGGCGTGGTGCTTGCGGTGGATGGCGGCCCATTCCTTGGTGACCATGCCGGTGGTCAGCCACAGCCAGAAACGGAAGAAGTGCGACGGGATCGGCCCGAGATCCAGTGCGCGGTGCGCCTGGCAGCGATGCAGGAAGATCGTGACGGCGGCGATGGTGACGTGCGTCATCACCAGCGTGTAGACCACCATCTGCCACCACGTGGCGTGCGCCAGCCCGGTGGAGAAGAAGCCCACGAACGCGTCGACCAGAGACTGAATCGCTTCCATTGCCTGCCTGTAGATGCCCCGAAAAAAAGGGCGAATGTTCAATTGTAGGGGGCCGCGTCCAGGAGCGGCCACCAAAATTGCGCCGTCCGCCCGGGTCTTTCCGGGGTTTGGCGCCCTCCTTTGAGGCAAATCAATCGCTGGAGTTCCCTGGGCCGGGGTCTCAATGCAGATTTTTTGAATAGTTGATGGCTGAACTCAGGCTTTCTGCCAGGCCGCCGCGAAGAAGCCGTCCATCGAATGCGCGTGCGGCCAGCTGCGCATGTAGCCGCCGGCGTTCAGCTCGTCGGCGCGCTCCACGCCCGCGGCCTTCAGCAGCTCGCCGGCGTCCAGCAGCTTGAACTCCGGATGGGCCGCCGAGAACGCCTCGGCGATCCCCTCGTCCTCGCGGCGCAGCGGGCTGCAGGTGGCGTAGACCAGGCGGCCGCCCGACTTCAGCAGCCGGCTGGCGCTCTCCAGGATCTTGCCCTGCAGCTCGACCAGCTCGTCGATCGCCTTGGAGGACAGCCGCCACTTCAGGTCGGGGTTGCGGCGCAGCGTGCCCAGGCCCGAGCACGGCGCGTCGACCAGCACGCGGTCGATCTTGCCGGCCAGGCGCTTGACGCGATCGTCGCGCTCGTTGGTCAGCTGGGCCGGGTGCACGTTGGACAGGCCGCTGCGCGCCAGGCGCGGCTTGAGCTTGTCGAGGCGGTGGCCGTTGACGTCGAACGCGTAGAGCCGGCCGGTGGAGCGCATCGCCGCGCCCAGCGCCAGCGTCTTGCCGCCGGCGCCGGCGCAGAAGTCGACCACCATCTCGCCGCGCTTGGGCCCGACCAGCGCCGCCAGCAGCTGGCTGCCCTCGTCCTGCACCTCGATGTCGCCGCGCAGAAAGACGTCGGACTTCTGCAGGCCCGGCTTGCCGTCGATGCGCAGGCCCCAGGGCGAGTACGGCGTCGGGATCGACTCGATCTCGGCCTCGCGCAGCTGCGCCTGGGCCTTGTCGCGGTTGGACTTGAGCACGTTGACGCGCAGGTCCAGCGGCGCGCTGCCCGACATGGCGGCCACGAAGTTCCAGAAGCCCGCGTCGTCGAGCTCGTTCTTGAGCGCGCCGGCGAGCCAGTCGGGCATGTTGTGGCGCAGCTTCTCGGAGAACGCGCCGCGGTCGATCGCCTTGACCTGGTTGAGCCACTGCTGCTCGTGCGGGCCGAGCGCGCCGCGGATCTGCGACTCGTTGCCCTGCCAGGCCAGGATCGCCAGCCGGCGCTCCAGCGCGCCGGAGCCGCTCTGCGCCAGGTGCTGGTAGAGCAGCCGCTGGCGCAGCACCGCGTAGGCGGTCTCGGCCAGCGCGTGACGCTCGCGCGGGCCCAGCTCACGGTGCTTGCGGAAGAAGTTGGAGACGATGACGTCGGCCGGCATGTCGAGCTTGCCGACCTCGCGCAGCAGTTCGGTGGCGGTTTCGAGGAGGGCGTTCGGGTGCATGGCGGTGGTCTTTCGCGGCTGTCGCTGAAATGAAGCCCGGACGGCGCACCGTGCGCCGCTGGAGCGGAGGGAAACGTCTCGTGCGCGGCCGCTCGGGCGTCCGCGCGGGGTAAAACTCAGGCGGCCGGTTCGGCCAGCCAGCCTTGCGGCTCGTGGCCGCGGTGCGTCACGCGGCCGTCCTTCAGTTCGAGCGCGCCCTCTAGGAACCAGCGGACGGCGCGCGGATACAGCACGTGCTCGGCCGCGAGCACGCGCCTGGCGAGCGTGGCCTCGTCGTCGCCGGGCAGCACCGGCACGACGGCCTGGGCGACGATGGGCCCGTGGTCGAGCTCGGCGCTGACGAAGTGCACGGTCGCGCCGTGCACCTTGCAGCCTTCCTCGATGGCCCGCCGGTGCGTGTGCAGGCCGGCGAACGACGGCAGCAGCGACGGGTGCACGTTGAGCATGCGGCCCTCGTAGCGCGCGACGAACTCCGGCGTCAGGATGCGCATGAAGCCGGCCAGCACGACGAGGTCGGGCGCGAAGCCGGCAATGGTCTCGGCCAGCGCCGCGTCGAACGCCGCGCGGTCGGGGAAGGCCTTGTGGTCGAGCGCCGCGGTCGCGATGCCCTTGTCCTGGGCGGCGACCAGGCCGCGGGCGTCGGCCCGGTTGCTGATCACCGCGACCACGCGGCCGGGCCAGTCCTGCGCCTCGGACGCGCGCACGATCGCATCCAGGTTCGAGCCCTGACCCGAGATCAGGACCACGATTCGTTTCATGGGGCAATATTGTAGGGGAGAACCCGGACTTTGGCCGTTCGGGACATGGGCGAGCCTCACTACAATCGCCCTCCCCGAGCGCCCATTTCGAGAAGCCCCATGCGAGCCCGCGTCCTGTCCGGCATGCGCCCCACCGGCGCCCTGCACCTCGGCCACTACCACGGCGCCCTGAAGAACTGGGTGCGCCTGCAGCACGAGTACGACTGCTTCTTCCTCGTCGCCGACTGGCACGCGCTGACCACGCACTACCAGGATCGCGAGGTCATCGAGCGCAACGTCTACGACATGGTGGTCGACTGGATCGCCGCCGGCCTCGACCCCGACCTCTGCACCCTGTTCATCCAGAGCCGCCTGCCCGAGCACGCCGAGCTGTTCACGCTGCTGGCGATGGGCACGCCGCTGAGCTGGCTGGAGCGCGTGCCCACGTACAAGGATCAGATCGAGCACCTGTCCGGCCGCGAGCTGGGCACCTACGGCTTCCTCGGCTACCCGCTGCTGCAGGCGGCCGACATCCTGATCTACAAGGCGGCGGTCGTGCCCGTGGGCGAGGACCAGGACGCGCACGTCGAGTTCACCCGCGAGGTGGCGCGCCGCTTCAACCACCTCCACGGCCGCCCCGTCCTGGTCGAGCCGCAGGCGCTGCACACGGAGGTCGCGCGCCTGCCGGGCCTGGACGGCCGCAAGATGAGCAAGAGCTACGGCAACGCGATCGAGATGCGCGAGGAGCCGGCGCAGGTCGAGGCCAAGATCCGCACGATGCCCACCGACCCGCAGCGCGTGCGCCGCAGCGACGTCGGCGATCCGGCGCGCTGCCCGGTGTGGCAGTTCCACCAGGTCTATTCCGACGCGCCCACGCAGCAGTGGGCGCACGACGGCTGCACCACGGCGGGCATCGGCTGCCTCGACTGCAAGCAGCCCGTCATAGCCGCCATCCTGCGCGAGCAGCAGCCGTGGCGCGAGCGCGCCGAGCAGCTCCTGGCCAACCCGAAGCAGGTGCACTGGATCGTCGAGATGGGCACCGAACGCGCGCGCACAGTCGCGCGCCAGACGATGAAGGACGTCCGCGACGTCATGGGACTCTCGTATTGAACTCCGCCGCCGACACGATCGCCATGGCAGGCATCCACATCACCGACATCGAGGCCGCGATCAACTGGTGGCGCGCACGCCATCCGTCGCCCGACGGCGTCACGGCCTGCCCCGAGGTGCTGGCGCTGGCCGAGGTGTACGCGCTGATGGTCTATTACCGCGAGAACGAGGCCGACGAGTTCACGCTCCCGGCCGTCGCGCGCGAGGCCTGGCTCGAGTGGTACGCCTCGACGCCCGACG
>DASQCX010000582.1:0-3387 GCA_035634455.1 Burkholderiaceae bacterium | reverse complement strand
CCGCCGAGGCGATGGCGCAGCTGCTGCGCAAGGCCGCCACCGTGGTGCCGCCCGCCAACCTGTGGGTCAACCCGGACTGCGGCCTGAAGACGCGGCGCTG
This sequence comes from Burkholderiaceae bacterium, assembly GCA_035634455.1. Lineage (GTDB taxonomy): Bacteria > Pseudomonadota > Gammaproteobacteria > Burkholderiales > Burkholderiaceae_C > Scleromatobacter. The sequence continues at coordinate 3,287 of DASQCX010000582.1, read as the reverse complement.
GCCCGAGACCGAGGCCGCGCTGCGCAACATGGTGGACGCGGCCAAGGCGCTGCGCGCCGAACTGGCCTGAGCGCCGCGCCGATCAGGTGTAGCGCTTCTCCAACGCGTCCCATTCGGGCTTGCCGACCAGGCGCTGGCGCTCCTTGAACGGCGCGACCAGCGCCGGATCCTCGTCGACGCGCCTGGTGTCGCGCAGCACGGTCAGCGCGCGCTGCATGCCGGCCAGCGCGCCCTGCAGCGCGGCGTTGGCGTACAGCACGATGCCGTAGCCCAGCTGGCCGAGCTCCTCGGCGCCGAAGATGGGCGTCTTGCCGCCGATGACCATGTTCATCAGCTGCGGCGGGCCCAGGCGCCTGGGCAGCGCGCGGATCTCGTCGGCCGTGGTGACGGCCTCGACGAACAGGATGTCGGCGCCGGCCTCGGCGAAGCGCTGCGCGCGCTCGACGGCGGCCTCGAAGCCGTGCGTGGCCGCGGCGTCGGTGCGCGCCATGATCAGGAAGTCGGGGTCGGTGCGGGCGTCGACGGCCGCCTTGATCTTGCTGACGGCCTCGTCGGCGGAGATCACTTCCTTGCCGGAGAAATGGCCGCAGCGCTTGGGCGCGACCTGGTCTTCCAGCTGGATGCAGTCGGCGCCGGCACGCTCGAGCACGCGCACCGAGTGGTAGGTGTTGAGCGCGTTGCCGAAGCCGGTGTCCATGTCCACCAGCAGCGGCAGGCCGACCGCGTCGCGGATGCGGCTGGTGGCCTCGGCGATCTCGGCCAGGCCCATGAAGCCTTGATCCGGCAAGCCCAGGTTCATGTTGGTGACGCCGGCGCCGGTGACGTAGATCGCCTCGAAGCCGAGGTCCTCGATCACGCGCGCCGACAGCGCGTTGAACGCGCCCGGCACGATCGCGCCGCGGCGGGCGTTGACGAGGGTCTTGAGGGTCTTGCGAGTGGACATCGATTCAATCCTGGATTTCAGAAACTGTCGCCCGGAACCCGGACATGGCCTTCCATGAGGATGCGCGCACTGCGGCTCATCAAGGCCTTGGCGACGCGCCATTCGCCATAGACCTGCGTGGCCTCGGCGCCGACGCGCAGCGTGCCCGACGGATGGCCGAAGCGCACCGCGGTGCGTGCCTCGCCGCCGCCGGCCGCGAGGTTGACCAGCGTGCCGGGAATCGCCGCCGCGGTGCCGATGGCGACGGCGGCCGTGCCCATCATCGCGTGGTGCAGCTTGCCCATGGACATCGCGCGCACCAGCAGGTCGACGTCCTTGGCCGCGACGCGCTTGCCGCTGGAAGCGACGTAGTCGGTCGGCTTCGCGACGAACGCGATCTTGGGCGTGTGCTGGCGCGTGCGCGCCTCCACCAGCTGCTGGATCAGGCCCATGCGCAGCGCGCCGTGCGCGCGCAGCGTCTCGAACATCGCCAGCGCCTTGGGGTCGCCGTTGATCGCGTCCTGCAGCTCGGTGCCGGTGTAGCCGATGGACTCGGCGTTGACGAAGATCGTCGGGATGCCGGCGTTGATCAGCGTGGCCTGCAGCTTGCCGATGCCGGGCACGTCGAGCTCGTCGACGACGTTGCCGGTGGGGAACATCGAGCCGCCGCCCTCGCCTTCGTCGGCCGCGGGATCCATGAACTCCAGCGCGACTTCCGCCGCCGGGAACGTGACGCCGTCCAGCTCGAAGTCGCCGGTCTCCTGCACCTGCCCGTTCGCGATCGGCACGTGCGCGACGATGGTCTTGCCGATGTTGGCCTGCCAGATGCGCACGACGACCATGCCGTCGTGCGGGATGCGCGCCGCGTCGACGAGGCCGCTCGCGATCGCGAACGGGCCGACGGCCGCCGACAGGTTGCCGCAGTTGCCGCTCCAGTCGACGAAGGCCTGGTCGATGGCGACCTGGCCGAACAGGTAGTCGACGTCGTGGTCGGCATGCTTGCTGCGCGACACGATCACCGTCTTGCTCGTGCTGGACGTCGCGCCGCCCATGCCGTCGATCTGCTTGCCGTAGGGATCGGGGCTGCCGATCACGCGCAGCAGCAAGGCATCGCGTGCCTTGCCTGGAACACGAGCGGCTTCCGGCAGGTCCTGCAGCCGGAAGAACACGCCCTTGCTGGTGCCGCCGCGGATGTAGGTGGCGGGGACTTTGATTTGCGGAACGTGGGACATGATGTTCAGGCGGCCTCGGCGGCCGAGGCCAGGAAGTCCTGCGCGAAGCGCTGCAGCACGCCGCCGGCCTCGTAGATCGAGACCTCCTCGGCGGTGTCGAGGCGGCAGGTGACCGGCACCTCCACGCGCTCGCCGTTCCTGCGATGGATCACCAGCGTGAGATCGGCGCGCGGCTTGCGCTCGCCGACGACGTCGAACACTTCCGTGCCGTCGATGACTAGCGTGAGGCGATTGACGCCGGCCTTGAACTCCAGCGGGAGCACGCCCATGCCGACGAGGTTGGTGCGGTGGATGCGCTCGAAGCCCTCGGCGACGATGGCCTCGACGCCCGCCAGCCGCACGCCCTTGGCCGCCCAGTCGCGCGACGAGCCCTGGCCGTAGTCGGCGCCGGCCACGATGATCAGCGGCTGCTTGCGCTCCATGTAGGTCTCGATGCCCTCCCACATGCGCACGACCTTGCCATCGGGCTCGACGCGGGTCAGCGACCCCTTCTTCACCTTGCCGTCGACGACCGCCATCTCGTTGACGAGCTGCGGGTTGGCGAAGGTAGCGCGCTGCGCCGTCAGGTGGTCGCCGCGGTGCGTGGCGTAGGAGTTGAAGTCCTCCTCGGGCAAGCCCATCTTGGCCAGGTACTCGCCGGCCGCGCTGTCCGGCAGGATCGCGTTGGACGGCGACAGGTGGTCGGTGGTGATGTTGTCCGGCAGCACCGCCAGCGGACGCAGGCCGCGCAGCGTGCGCTCGCCGGCCAGCGCGCCTTCCCAGTACGGCGGGCGGCGGATGTAGGTGCTCTGCGGGCGCCACGCGTACAGCGGGGCGATCTTCTCGCCGCTGTCCTGCTGCAGCTTGAACATCGGGTCGTAGACCTTGCGGAAATGCTCGGGCTTGACGCTGCTGGCCACGATCGCGTCGATCTCGGCGTCGCTCGGCCAGATGTCCTTCAGGTACACCGGCTTGCCGTTCGCGTCGGTGCCCAGCGCGTCCTTCTCGATGTCGAAGCGGATCGTGCCGGCGATGGCGTAGGCGATGACCAGCGGCGGCGATGCGAGGAAGGCCTGTTTGGCGTACGGATGGATGCGGCCGTCGAAGTTGCGGTTGCCGGAGAGCACGGCGGTCGCGTAGAGATCCCTGTCGAT
>DASQCX010000581.1:0-3710 GCA_035634455.1 Burkholderiaceae bacterium | reverse complement strand
GCGAGCGACGAATAGAAGGCGATCGCCTGCTGCGCCTGCGGCGTGTCGAGCGCCGAGCGCTTCGCGTCGGCGGTGAGCATGTCGCCGCCGGCGTTCCAGATCCACGGCGCGAGGTTGTGGACGACGTTCCAGTCGTTCTTGCCCGCGTACGCCAGCGCCGCCACGCGCTTGCCGGCGACGGTGATGCCGTTGATCCTGCGCAGCGCGGCGCGGAACGAGTCCCAGTCGGCGAAGGCCCGCGCGGGGTCGACGCCGGCCTGGCGGAACACGTCCGTGCGGTAGAACGCGGCGCGCACGTCGGCGTACCAGGGCAGGCCGTAGATGCCCGGGCGGCCGAACACCTGCGTCGTCTTCCACAGCTGCGGGTAGTAGGGCGCGCCGTTGCCGACCTCGGCCAGTTGCGCCGCGGACAGCGGCTCCAGCCCGCCCATGGCCGCGATCGCCGGCATCCAGGTGCTGCCCAGCTCCAGCAGGTCCGGGCCGCGGCGCGACGCGGCCGCCGCGGTGATCTTGTTCCAGCCCGATTCCCAGTCCAGCACCGTCACCCGCACCGTGACGCCCGGATGCCGCGCCACCCACGGCGCGATCAGAGCGGGGATGTCGCGCTGCGCGTTGTTGGTGACGGGCATCACCCACATCGACAGCTCGACCGCCGCCGCCTGCCCGGCGACCAGGCACAGCGCCAGTGCGGCCAGCCAGCCAGCCGCCCGCCGCCTGTGCGGGACGGCGGGCGAAGCGAGGGGCGGGATGGCAAGTGCGGGCACGATCAATCTTTAAATCAATTTGTTTGTATTATCTACATCGCGTCGGCCGGGGTCAATGCGGGCGGATCGAGGGTTTGCCCTTGCGGTTGCCGCGCGGCCGGGCCGTCCGTCCGCCGCGCGGCGGCGTGTTCTCCAGCGAGAATGCACGGTGGAGCGCGGATGGGCCTGTGCACGCCGCGGCCCGAATCGGAAGCCGGTTGCGAAGCTCGGAGCGCCTCGATCGCTCCGGGTTGACGAGCATTACTTCAATTTGATTATCTTAATAAACTCGCGCCCAGAGCTGCCATCATGTCCCCGGTGAACAAGCCCCCCGTCGCCAGCCTGTCCGGCACCAACCTCGAGTTCGCCCGGTCGCACAACCGGCGCGTCGTGATGGAGGCCGTGCGCCTGCATGGCCGGCTCACCCGCGCCGACATCGCGCGGCTGACCGCGCTGACGCCGCAGACCATCTCCAACATCGCGAGCGAGCTGCAGAAGCTGGGCTTCCTCAACGCGCTGACGCCCGAGCGCGGCACGCGCGGCCAGCCGGCCACGCCGTTCGTGATCAACCCGGACGGCGCGTATTCGATCGGGCTGCAGATCGACCAGAACATGATGGTCGCGGTGGTGGTGGACCTGTCCGGCCGCATCCGCGGGCGCTGCACGCTGGCGGTCGACCACCCGACGCCCGCGCAGGCGCTGCCGCTGGTCAGCGACGTGGTGGAGACGCTGCGCAAGTCGTCCGACGCCGACTGGGGCCGCGTGCTGGGCCTGGGCCTGGCGGTGCCGGGCCCGTTCGACGTCGAGGGCCTCAGCGCCGTCGGCCCCACGGCGCTGCCGGGCTGGCAGGACCTGTCGATCGCCCAGCAGGTCGGCAACGCCATCGGCCTGCCGGTGATCATGGAGAACGACGCCACCGCCGCCGCCATCGGCGAGCGCCTGCACGGCGTCGCGCGCACCTTCCGCAGCTTCACCTACGTGTTCATCGGCACCGGCCTGGGCGCGGGCATGTTCCAGGACGGCCACCTGTACAAGGGCTCGGCCCACAACGCCGGCGAGATCGGCCACATGATCGTCGTGCCCGACGGCCGCGCCTGCCCGTGCGGCAACCGCGGCTGCCTGGAGCGCTATGTGTCGCTGCAGGCGGCCTACGAGGCGCTCGAGATCGGCGACCTCGCGCACGCCACGCCGCAGATGCTGCTCGACCCGAGCCCCGCGGCGCGCAAGCGCCTGGACCGGTGGTTGGACGAGGCCGCGCAGCGGCTGCGGCAGGCGGTCAACATCCTGGAGTCGATGCTCGATTCCGAGGCCGTGGTGATCGGCGGCTTCCTGCCGTCGTCGGTGCTGGCGCTGCTGATCGAGCGCCTCGAACCGCTGCACACCTCGGTGGCCGCGCGCCGCAACCGCCAGACCCCGCGCGTGATCGCGGGCCTGGCCGGCCACGACACCGCCGCGCTGGGCGCGGCCGCGCTGCCGATCTTCGACGAGCTCAATCCCAACATCGGCGTGCTCCTGAAGGCGGACGCGCATGGTTGAGGCCGTTCTCATGTCCTGACGATGTTTTCGGGCTGGTCCAATCTTCATTGGACTTTGCGAACCGGTCGGCGCTTCGGGGCGCCGACCGGATTTTTTTTGCGCGGCGCGAACATCTCCCGGCACGCCTCGCGCGGGCAAAAAAAGAGGTGAGCCGAGAGACGCGGCCCACCTCCACCCACCGGACTGGAGCGGCGCCGCGATCGGCACCTGGCGCGCGGACCCACTTGCCCGCCGCCGTTCCAGATGTCGCGAGCAGGCCCTCAGGACTTGCAACCCGCTCTCCGCGCGACATGAAACCAATGTACTACCAGTTGCAGCCAGAACTATTGGGAATAACCCGTTTGTCGAGGGTGGTCGCCGGCCCTCACTGGTCTGCATGAAGCGACGCGCCGCACCATGGAAAAGGGCGCGGCGCCTTGCGGCCGCCGCGCCCCGGGCTGGCACGGGATCGCTCAGAGCGACAGCCGCATGCCGAGGTAGAACTGGCGCCCGTTCGAGTACGCGCTGAGCGGCTGGCTGCGATCCGTGCCGTAGTACTTCAGCTTCGGGTTGTTGAGGTTCAGCGCGTCGAACGTGAGCTCGACGTGGTCGTTGAACTTCCAGTTCACCGAGGCCGCGAGGTCGCCCTCGTTGTCCATGTGCTGGATCGACGCGTTGTTCAGGCCCGCGAGGAAGGACGAGCGGTAGGTGTAGGCCAGGCGCGCGTTGAACGTGCCGTCGTCGTAGAAGGCCACGGCGTTGTAGGTGTTCTTCGAGTTGCCCACCATCTGGCTGCCGTCGGAGACCTTGCCGTCGGTGTACGTGTAGTTCAGCTCGCCGCCGACCACCCCGAACGTCTGCTGCCAGCCCAGCTCCAGGCCCTTGTTGGTCGCGCCGATGTTGGTCGGCACCGAGAGCGTGTAGGTGGCGACGAGCGGCGGCTGCCCGGGCAGAGTGTGGCTGCGATCGACGTAGTCGCGCTTGATGGTGCCGTACGCGACGTAGGACGACATGTCCATGTAGAACAGGCCGACCGACAGCAGCGCCTTGGGCGCGTAGTACCACTCGAGCGACAGGTCGGAGTTGGTCGACAGGATCGGCTTCAGGTCGGGGTTGCCGCCGCTGCCGGTGTGCAGGTTGTCGTCGAGGTTGACCGCGCTGACGAGCGCGCCGTAGTCGGGCCGCGACATCACGCGCGCGATCGACGCCCGCGCCACCAGGTCGCGCGTCACGTCCAAGCGCAGGTTGGCGCTCGGCAGCGCGTTGGTGAAGGTGTGCTCGGTGGTCACCGGCACGTACGGGCCGTTCTGGTTGTTCGCGCCCTGCGGCGTCTGGTCGGGGTAGAGGTCGGCAGGCAGGTTGGAGGTCGACGACTCGTGCGTGCGCACCAGCCGCAGGCCGACGTTGCCGCGCCAGTGCGTGCCGGCCAGGTTGGCCATCGCGTAGGCGGCG
>DASQCX010000580.1:0-6654 GCA_035634455.1 Burkholderiaceae bacterium | reverse complement strand
CTTGCCGAGCAGTTCTACGCAGTGGGCACCGACAAGAAGATCAGCCACCCGCTGGTGCGCCGGCTGCTGCCGCCGACCGCCTGAGTCAGCCGCGCTTGCTACAGTTGACGTTCACGTCAATTAACGAGCGCCCGGCGCCCGCCACCCGCGGGTCAGGCCTGGCGGACAGGAGACAGCGACCATGAATCTGCCCGGCCTCAACTTCCAACTCGGCGAGGACATCGATGCGCTGCGCGACGCGGTGCGCGCCTTCGCCGACGAAGAGATCGCCCCCCGCGCGGCCGAGATCGACCGCAGCGACCAGTTCCCGATGGACCTGTGGCGCAAGATGGGCGACCTCGGCGTGCTCGGCATCACGGTGCCCGAGCAGTACGGCGGCGCCAACATGGGCTATCTGGCCCACATGGTCGCGATGGAGGAGATCAGCCGCGCCAGCGCGTCGGTGGGCCTGAGCTACGGCGCGCATTCCAACCTGTGCGTGAACCAGTTGAAGCGCAACGGCAGCGAGGCGCAGAAGAAGAAATACCTGCCCAAGCTGATCTCGGGCGAGCACGTGGGCGCGCTGGCGATGAGCGAGCCGGGCGCCGGCTCCGACGTCATCAGCATGAAGCTCAAGGCCGAGGACAAGGGCGGCGTCTACGTCCTCAACGGCAGCAAGATGTGGATCACCAACGGCCCGGACGCCGACACGCTGGTGGTCTACGCCAAGACCGAGCCCGAGCTGGGCGCGCGCGGCGTCACCGCGTTCCTGATCGAGAAGGGCATGAGGGGCTTCTCGATCGCGCAGAAGCTCGACAAGCTGGGCATGCGCGGCAGCCACACCGGCGAGCTGGTGTTCCAGGACGTCGAGGTGCCGGCCGAGAACGTGCTGGGCGCGCTCAACGGCGGCGCCAAGGTGCTGATGTCGGGCCTGGACTACGAGCGCGCGGTGCTGACCGGCGGGCCGCTGGGCATCATGCAGTCGGTCATGGACAACGTGATCCCCTACATCCACGACCGCAAGCAGTTCGGCCAGTCGATCGGCGAGTTCCAGCTCATCCAGGGCAAGGTGGCCGACATGTACACCGTGCTGCAGGCCGCGCGCAGCTTCGCCTACACCGTGGCCAAGAACCTCGACATGCTCGGCGCCGGGCATGTGCGGCAGGTGCGCAAGGACTGCGCCTCGGTCATCCTCTGGACCGCCGAGAAGGCGACGTGGATGGCCGGCGAGGGCGTGCAGATCTTCGGCGGCAACGGCTACATCAACGAGTACCCGCTGGGCCGCCTGTGGCGCGACGCCAAGCTCTACGAGATCGGCGCCGGCACCAGCGAGATCCGCCGCATGCTGATCGGGCGCGAGCTGTTCGCCGAGACGATGTGAGCGCGCGATGAGCGGCGGGCGCGTGCTTCCGATCCTGCAGGGCGAGCGCTGCCTGTTGCGCGCGCTCGTGCCGGAGGATGCGCCGGCGCTCGTCGCGCACGCGAACGACCCGGCGGTCGCGCGCAACCTGTTCGACGCCTTCCCGCAGCCGTACACGCCGGAGGCCGCGAGGGCCTGGGCGACGCACGAGTCGCAGTCCGGCGCGTTCGGCTGGGTGTGGGGCGTCGTCGTCGACGGCGGCGTCGTGGGCTGCATCGGGCTGCACCAGGCCGCGGGCTGGATGCGCTGCAACGCCGAGATCGGCTACTGGATCGGCCAGTCGCACTGGCGCCGCGGCATCGCCAGCGACGCGGTGCGCCAGGTGACCGACTGGGCGTTCGCGGCCGTGCCCGAGCTCACGCGCGTCTTCGCGCCGATCTTCGCGTGGAACGCGGGCTCCCAGGCCGTCGTGCGCAAGTGCGGCTACGTGCGCGAGGGCGTGCTCAGGCAGAGCGCGATCAAGGACGGCCTGGTGATCGACCGCGAGTCGTGGGCCGCCTACCGCACCGAGGCCGCGCGCCGCGACGCTGTCATCGACGCCGCCACGGTCGGCGCGATGGAGCGCGCATGAGCGGCCCGGGCGCCATCGCGTGCATCGGCGGCGGGGGCTTTCTCGTCGACGACCAGCGCGGCCTGCAGGAGCGCCACCTGCTGACGCTGCTGCGCGCGCCGCGCCGCGGGCGTCCGCGCGTGCTGTACCTGGGCCTCGCCCACGGCGACGCGGAAGGCCGGCAGCTCCGGGCGTTCAGGATGTTCACGGCGCTGGGCTGCGACCTCTCGGTGCTGCCGTTCTTCCCTTACGAGATGAAGCGCGACTACGCCGCCGAGGCGCTGGCCGCCGACCTGATCTACGTCGGCGGCGGCAACACGCCCGCGATGATCGCCGTCTGGCGCGAGTTCGGCTTCGACCGCGCGCTGCACGCCGCCTGGCGGGCCGGCGCCGTGCTGTCGGGCGTCAGCGCCGGCGCGAACTGCTGGTTCGAGGACTACGTCACCGACAGCGTGCCCGGCGGCGGCGTGCGCGCCGGCCTCGGCTGGCTGCCCGGCACGTTCTGCCCGCACCTGGACAGCGAGCCCTGGCGCGCGCCCCTGCTCGCGGGCGTGACGCGCGCGCCCGCGTACGGCGTGCGCGAGGGCGGGATGATGATCGTGCGGCCCGGCGCCGCGCCCGAGTTCGTCGCCGACAAGCCCGGCGTCACCGCGAACCTGCGCCTGCCCGGCGAGCCGGCGCGCGAAGTCCCTTCGCTCGACTTGTCCTCGCGGTGAAACCCGCGGCTCCGTAAACTGGACGACCGCCCCAACGATTCAGCAGCTTGACCATGTCCGACGACAACAGCAACGACAAAGACCTGTCCGGCCTCTTCGAGAAGAACGTCCGCTGGGCCGCCGACATCGAGAAGCGCAGCCCCGGCTTCTTCACCAGCCTGCTGACGCAGCAGACGCCGCAGTACCTGTGGATCGGCTGCGCCGACAGCCGCGTGCCGGCCAACGAGCTCGTCGGCTTGCTGCCGGGCGACGTGTTCGTGCACCGCAACGTGGCCAACGTCGTCGCGCACTCCGACCTGAACGCGCTGTCGGTGATCCAGTTCGCGGTCGACGCGCTCAAGGTCCGGCACATCATCGTCGTCGGCCACTCGAAATGCGGCGGCGTGACGGCGGCGCTGAACAACTCGCGCGTGGGCGTCGTCGACAACTGGCTGCGCCACGTGCAGGACGTGCGCAACGCGCACATGGAGTTCCTGCAGGCGGTGCCCGAGGCGCAGCGCGTCGACGCGCTGGTGGAGCTCAACGTGCTGGAGCAGGCGCGCAACGTGTGCCTGTCGACGGTGGTCGAGGACGCGTGGGTGCGCGGCCAGAAGGTCATCGTGCACGGGTGGGTCTACGGCCTGCACAACGGCCTGCTGAAGGACCTGGCCTTCACCGTCGCCAGCATGGACGACGTCGGCCCCGAGTACCAGCGCGCGCTGTTCGCGCTGCGCCTGCGCTACCTGCCGGTGGCCTGAGGCCGCGATGTTCCCGCACCAGCTGGACGACCCGCAAGCGTTCGCGATCGCGCAGGCGATCGTCGAGGGCTTCGATCGCCACTACCGGCTGTTCAGCGCGGCGGCGCGCGGCGCGAAGGCGCGCTTCGAGAAGGCCGACTGGCAGGGGCAGCTCGACGCGCAGCGCGATCGCATCGCGTTCTACGACATGCGTGTCGACGAGGCGGTGGAGCGCCTGCGCACCGAGTTCCGCGCGTCCGAGCTGTCGCGCGACACCTGGCACCAGGTCAAGCTGCACACCATCGGGCTGCTGATCGAGCACCGCCAGCCCGAGCTCTGCGAGACTTTCTTCAACTCGGTGACGACCAAGATCCTGCACCGGCGCTACTTCCGCAACGACTTCATCTTCGTGCGGCCCGCGCTGTCCACCGACTACCTCGAGAGCGACGAGCCCGGCGCCGCGCCCACCTACCGCGCCTACTACCCGACGCGCGAGACGCTGCACGAGACCTGCATGCGCGTCATCACCAACTTCCAGCTGGCGGTCGAGTTCCAGGATCTCGCGCGCGACGTCGCCGACGTCGTGCGCGCGCTGCTGGCCGAGCTGAAGGACGCGCGGCTGCGCGCCAACTTCCAGGTGCAGGTGCTGGCGACGCTGTTCTATCGCAACAAGGGCGCGTACGTGGTCGGCAAGATCGTCAACGGCTTCAGCGAGCTGCCGTTCGCGCTGCCGATCCTGCACGGCGACGACGGCCTGCTGGCGATCGACGCGGTGCTGATCGGCGAGGACGACCTGCTGCTGCTGTTCAGCGCCGCGCGCGCCTACTTCATGGTCGACATGGGCGTGCCCAGCGGCACCGTGCACTTCCTGCGCACGCTGATGCCGCACAAGACGCGCTCCGAGCTGTACGCGCAGGTCGGCCTGCAGAAGCAGGGCAAGGCGCTGTTCTACCGCGACCTGCTGCAGCACCTGCGGCATTCCAGCGACAAGTTCCGCATCGCGCCCGGCATCAAGGGCATGGTGATGCTGGTGTTCGACCTGCCGTCGTTCCCGGTGGTGTTCAAGGTCATCAAGGACTTCTTCCCACCGCCCAAGGACACCACGCGCGAGCAGGTGATGGCCAAGTACTTGCTGGTCAAGCAGCACGACCGTGTGGGCCGCATGGCCGACACGCTGGAGTTCTCCAACGTCGCGCTGCCGCGCCACCGCTTCGAGGACGAGCTGATCGCCGAGCTCAAGCGCTTCTGCGGCAGCCAGCTGGAGGACGACGGCGAGACGCTGGTGATCCGCCACGCCTACATCGAGCGCCGCATGGTGCCGCTCAACATCTACCTCGGCGACGCGACCCCGGCGCAGATCGAGCAGGTGGTGGTCGAGTACGGCAACGCGATCAAGGATCTCGTCGCGGCCAACATCTTCCCCGGCGACATGCTGTGGAAGAACTTCGGCGTCACGCGCATGGGCCGCGTCGTGTTCTACGACTACGACGAGATCGAGTACCTGACCGACTGCAACTTCCGCCGCGTGCCGCCGGCGCGCAACGAGGAGGACGAGCTGTCCGGCGAGCCCTGGTACGCCGTGGCGCCGCGCGACGTCTTCCCCGAGACTTTCGGCCCGTTCCTGCTCGGCAACCCCGTGGTGCGCAAGGTGTTCATGGCGCACCACGCCGACCTGCTCGACGCCGGCTACTGGCAGCAGCAGAAGGACCGCATCCTCGCCGGCTACGTGCACGATGTCTTCCCGTACGACCCGGCGCGCCGGTTCAGCGCGCAGCGCTCGGCCGCACGCACCCCATCGACACATTCCGAACCGCGGGCCACGCAGCCCGCGGCAACCTGACCCACCGTCCTTGAAGGAGCCTTCCATGTCCGATTCCATCGTCATCGTTTCCGCCGCCCGCACGCCCATCGGCGGCATGCTGGGCGACTTCGCCGCGCTGTCCGCGTGGGAGCTGGGCGCCGTCGCCATCAAGGCCGCGGTCGAGCGCGCCGGCGTGCCCGGCGACGCCGTCGACGAGGCCCTGATGGGCAACTGCCTGATGGCCGGCCAGGGCCAGGCGCCCGCGCGCCAGGCCGTGCGCCGCGCCGGCCTGCCCGACACCGCGGGCGCCGTCACGCTCAGCAAGATGTGCGGCTCGGGCATGCGCGCGATGATGTTCGCGCACGACATGCTGCTGGCCGGCAGCGCCGACGTGATGGTGGCCGGCGGCATGGAGAGCATGACCAACGCGCCGCACCTGATGTTCGCGCGCAAGGGCGTGCGATACGGCGCCGCGCAGATGTTCGACCACATGGCCCTCGACGGCCTGGAAGACGCCTACGACCGCGGCCGCGCGATGGGCGTGTTCGCCGAGCAGTGCGTGGCCAAGTACGGCTTCACGCGCGAGGCGCAGGACGAGTTCGCGATCGCGTCGACCACGCGCTCGAAGAAGGCCAACGAGGACGGCTCGTTCGACTGGGAGATCGCGCCCGTCACGCTGCAGGGCAAGGCCGGCGACATCGTCGTTAAGCAGGACGAGCAGCCGTTCAAGGCCCGCATCGACAAGATCCCGTCGCTCAAGCCCGCGTTCAAGAAGGACGGCACCATCACCGCCGCCAACGCCTCCAGCATCTCGGACGGCGCCGCGGCGCTGGTGCTGATGCGCGAGTCGGAGGCCGCCAAGCGCGGCGCCAGGCCGATCGCGCGCATCGCGGCGCATGCCGTGCACGCCCAGGCGCCCGAGTGGTTCTCCACCGCCCCGGCCGGCGCGATCGCCAAGGTGCTGAAGAAGACGGGCTGGTCGGCGCAGTCCGTCGACCTGTGGGAGGTCAACGAGGCCTTCGCCGCGGTGACCATGGCCGCGATGAAGGAGTTCGACCTGCCGCACGACATCGTCAACGTGCACGGCGGCGCCTGCGCGCTGGGCCACCCGATCGGCGCGTCCGGCGCGCGCATCGTCGTGACGCTGCTGGGCGCGCTGCGCCAGCAGGGCAAGAAGCGCGGCGTGGCATCGCTGTGCATCGGCGGCGGCGAAGCGACGGCGCTGGCGGTCGAGCTGCTGTGAGCGGCACCTCGTGACGGTGAACGGCGGACGCCCGACGCGATGAATCGCTGGCTGATGCGTCCGCGCGTGATGCAGGCGATCGCCGTGGCGGTGTTCGTCTGCATCGCGCTGTTCCAGCTGCCGTGGAGCCCGGCGGCCAGCGCGCATTTCACCGCGCTGGCCGGCGCGGCGCCGTTCGACGAGCGGCCCGCCGGCTATACCCTGTCGGGTGTGCTGGCCGCCTTCCGCG
>DASQCX010000579.1:0-3240 GCA_035634455.1 Burkholderiaceae bacterium | reverse complement strand
CCGCGCTATAGGTGCCGAGGTGAAGCAGCGTCGCCCTGTCGATCGGCGAGCCTTTCAACTGGGGCAGGTACTTGCCGGGGTGGTCGCCGAGAGACAGCTTTCCGGTCGCCTGGGCATAGCCTGCGAGGGTCGCGGTGAGGGTCTTGCTGACGGAGCCGATCTCGAAGAGCGTGGCGTCGCTGACCGGTGTCCCGGCTTCCTTCGATGCAACGCCGAAAGTGAAGACGTGGGGTTGGCCGCCGAGCGTCAGCGCGACCGCCATGCCGGGGATCTCGTAACGAGCCATGACCGGGCGAATGGCGCTTTCGACGACGGCGCGAATGCGGTCGTCGTCGGCGGCACGGGCGGCCGGAACGGCCAGGCAGACGAAGAGGATCGCGCTGCTGAGGAGGCGCATCGGCAAGGTGTTCAAGAGCTGAACTTTCGGGGAAGGCGAGCGTCTCGCGGCCCGCGATCCTAGCGCAAGAGGGTGTCGTCGACGACGGCAGCGGGACGCCATCCCGCGTCCTTGCGCGGTAGAAGCAAGACGTCACGCCAATTTCCCCCGTGACGGCGCCGAGCGAGCCGTTCGCGATCGACATGCGAACGCGCATCGGCTGGCCGCGCGCGCGATCGCGGATGCGCCCAAGGCTCGGGTCCGGTTCCTCAGGCTTCCTCCAGCAACTCCCCGCGATCGCGTTCCGGCGCCGCGCGCAGCAACGCCATCGCCTCGTGCGCCGGCACCGCCGTCACCTCGATGCCGAACGGCGCGACGTCCGCCGCGACGGCCTCGCAGAAACCGGCGATCGAGAACAACGTGGGCCCGTGCCGGCGCTCTGGCGGCGGGACGAGGTGGTGGATGCGGCCGCTGCCCCGTGCCCGCATCGCCTCCAGCACGCCGCGCGTGACGTTGAACAGCGAGCGCACCGAGGCGCTGAAGTCGTGCGCAGGCGTCGGCGCGTCGAGCCCGTTGCGCGGACTGCAGGCGGCCGCGCCGTGCACCAGCACGTCGATGCCGCCGAAGCGCGCCGCCGCGGCCTGCACGACGATGCCGACCTCGCGGGCGTCGATCTCGTCCAGCGGCAGCAGGAGCAGGCGCTCGCGCGAGCGCTCGCCCGCGGCGCCGCCCAGGTGCAACAGCGCCGCCAGCGGATCGGCGTCGACGGCGACGACGCGGTGGCCCGCGGCGAGCGCCTGGCGGACGATGTCGGCGCCCAGCAGCGACGCCGCGCCGGTCACGAACCAGGTCTGGTTGTTCATCATCTTCTCCTCGAGTGGGGTGGGTCATGCCGCCGGCCGCGCGGGAAGGCGCGCGCCGAAGGCGTCGGGTGTCGAATGGGGTCGTCGGGTGACGCGTCGGTGGCGTCACGGCCCGTGGAGGACGGGCGCCCGCGTGGCTTGCCGTGACCCGGGCTCGTCGCGGGCGGGGAAGGGCGCGTCGTCTCGCTGCGCGAGCCGTGTGGCGGCTCGTCCGCAGGGCGGCCGGGGAGGCCGCTCGCGCCGGTCCCTGTCGAGGCCGGGTGAACGCAGTTTAGGAAATCGGCGCTCGCGGGTGAAGTCCTGAAACTCCAGACTTATTGCCTAAAACTCCAGAGTCATTCGAAATATGACGGATTCGTTTCCGATTCCTGGCCTGTTCCTTTAGAGTGCGAGACATCGAGAGATGACCCCGGAGGATGCGCCATGGCGCACGACGACGCCGCCCTGCGCGCGGAGATGACGGCCCTGGTGGCCGAACTGGCGCCCGACGAGGGCATGACGCAGTCGCTGCTCGACGGCGTGGCCTTCGGCCGCTCCAACAGGTCGTTGCCGCGCACGCCGGTGCTGCACGACCCGTGCGTCGTCATCATCTGCTCGGGCCGCAAGCGCGGCTACTTCGGCGACCAGGTGATCGAGTACGGCGCGCACGAGTTCCTGGTCGCCTCGGTGCCGATGCCGTTCGAGGGCGAGACCTTCGCGTCGCCCGAGGAGCCGCTGCTGGCCGTCAAGGTCAGGCTCGACCTGGCCGTCATCGCCGACCTCGCGCTCGCCCTCGACGCCGTGTTCGAGCCCGTGCCCGCGGCCGAGAGCGTCGCCACCGCGCCGGTCGACGCGCCGCTGGCCGATTCCGTGATCCGATTGCTGCGCGCGCTGCGCTCGCCGGTCGAGACGCGCCTGTTCGGCGCGAGCCTGATGCGCGAGGTCTGCTACCGCGTGCTGACCGGCACCAAAGGCCCGGCGTTGCGCGCGGCGCTGGCCCAGCGCGGCCACTTCGGCCAGATCGCCAAGGCGCTGCACCGCATCCACATGGACTATCACCAGCGGCTCGACGTCGAGACGCTGGCGCAGGAAGTCAACCTGAGCGCGGCCTCGTTCCACGCCCACTTCAAGACGGTGACCGCGACCTCGCCCATCCAGTACCTGAAGGCGACGCGGCTGCACAAGGCGCGGCTGCTGATGATCCAGGACGGCGTCAGCGCCAGCCGCGCGTCCAGCCGCGTCGGCTACGAGAGCGCGTCCCAGTTCAGCCGCGAGTTCAAGCGCCTGTTCGGGCGCACGCCGGTGGAGGAGCAGCGGCTCGTGCACGCGGCGTACGCGCCGGCGAACGAGGGGCGCGACCGACCCTGACGAAGCCGGGCGGCTTCAGCGAATGCCCATCTCCGCCCGCCGCGGCAGGTCGGCGCCGCGGCGCGAGCAGGTGATCGCCGCGGCCTGTGCGGCGAAGCGCATCGCGTCGAGCAGCGTCTCGGCGTCCATGCCGCGCACGCCGGCGGGGGTCAGCACGCCGAGTTCGTCCAGGCGCGCGAGCAGCGCGGCCTGGAAGGTGTCGCCCGCGCCGACGGTGTCGATGACGTCGACGTGCACCGGCGGCACCTCCACCACGCCGCTGGCGTGCCACGCGAACGCGCCCTTGCCGCCGCGCGTCAGGGCGACCAGGCCCGCACCTTTGCCGAGGCAGTCGGCGGCGAACGCGGCCGGGTCGATGCCCGGGTAGAGCAGGCCCAGGTCCTCGTCGCTGAGCTTGAGGACGTCGGTGCGCGGCAGCATCCATTCGAGCGTGTCGCGCCAGACCTGCAGGTTCGGCTCGACGTTCAGGCGCAGGTTCGGGTCGTAGCTGACCACCATCTTCCCGTGCACACGTTCGACCAGCGCGCGCTGCGTGGCGGCGGTGTCGCCGACCACCATCGTGTACAAGCCCACGTGCAGCAGGCGCGCGTCGGCCGGCATGCGCTCGAGCGCGGCCAGCGGCAGCGTGCGGTCGGCCGCGCCGGTGCCGTAGAA
>DASQCX010000578.1:0-3511 GCA_035634455.1 Burkholderiaceae bacterium | reverse complement strand
CCAGCTGCTGCAGATGCAGGCGATCTCCGCCGAAGCCAAGCAGCTGCGCGCGCTGCCGCCAGTGGCGGCGCCCGTGGCCGAGCAGGTGCTGAAGTCGGCGACCGACGAGCTCGGCGGCAAGGCCAAGCTCGCGATGCAGGGCGACCGCGCGACGCTGTCGGTCACCGGCATCAACGGCGAGGACCTGCGCAAGTGGCTGATCCAGGCCCGCGGCGGCGCACGTGCGCGGCCGGTCGAGGCCAATCTCGTGCGCGCCGGCGACGGCTACAACGGCACGCTGGTCGTGGCGATCGGCTCGCAGCAGTGATGGCCAGGTCCGCCTCCATCGCCGCGGGAAGGTGCCACGCATGAGCGTCATCCGCCTGCGCGCCGACCGGGCCCCGCGGGGCTTCGCGCCCTCGCGGTTCTCGAAGCCGCCCGAGGAAGGCCAGGTGCGCCTGCTGCGGCGCCAGCGCCGGCTGGCGATCGTCGGCGCGGCGATCGGCCTGGTCGTGGGCGTCGTCGCGTTCCTGCCCGCCAGCCTGCTGGCCAGCGCGGTGGCGCGCGCCACCGACGGCCAGTTCCTGCTGGCCGAGGCCGAGGGCACGATCTGGAGCGGCAGCGCCATCACCGTGCTGACCGGCGGTGCCGGCAGCCACGACGCCTCGGTGCTGCCGACCCGCCTCGAATGGACACTGCGCCCGCGCCTGAACGGCGTGTCGCTGCACCTGACGCAGGACTGCTGCCTCGCGCACGGGCTCGATCTGAGCCTGCGCCGCACGCTCGACACCTGGCGCGTGGACGTCGTCGGGCCCGACGAGCGCGACAAGCCGCCCGCCGCGCCCGAGAAGGTCATGCCCGGCGGCAACGGCGCGGACGCCGCCGCGCTGGCCGCGGCCACGCCGGTGGGCCAGTGGCCGATGGGCTGGCTGGAGGGCCGCGGCTTCCCGTGGAGCACCATCCACCCCGGCGGCGTGCTGACGCTGTCCACGCGCAACCTGCAGTTCTCGCTCAAGGGCGGGCACTGGCGCACGCTGGGCAGCGCGCAGGTGGAGATCCGCCAGGCCTCGTCGCGCCTGACCACGCTCGACACGCTGGGCACCTACCGCGTGCTGATCCAGCCGGACCCGAGCACGCAGGTCCGGCCGGGCGACGGCGCGTCGCGTGCGCTGGTCTGGATCTCGACCATCGACGGCGCGCTGCTGATCGACGGCCGCGGGCTGATCGGCGCGACCGGTTTTCGCCTGCGCGCCGAGGCGCACGCGGCCCCGGGCAACGAAGCCGCTCTCGACAACTTGCTGAACCTCATCGGACGCCGCAACGGTGCGTCGTCCATCATCTCGATCGGGTGATCATGGAACGAACCTTCACTTACCGCCTGCATGCGACCTCGATCGCGATCGCCCTGCTCGCCGCGTCCGCCACGCCGCTCGTCCAGGCCGCCCCGCGCAAGGCCACGCCCGCGGCCAGCGACGCCGCGGCCGACGACGCGGCGGTGCCGACCTCGCGCGCCCGCGGCACGCCGGTGACGCTGAACTTCGTCAACGCCGACATCGAGGCCGTCTCGCGCGCCATCGGCGCCATGCTCAACCGCGACATCCTGGTCGACCCGCGCGTCAAGGGCAACATCACCGTCTACAACGACAAGCCGCAGCCTCTCGGCGAGGCCTACCGCAACTACCTGTCGGCGCTGCGCGGACTCGGCTTCACGGTGGTGGAGTCCGGCGGCTTCCTGAAGGTCGTGCCCGAGGCCGACGCCAAGCTGCAGACCGGCACGGTCTCGGTAGGCAGCCCGTCGCAGCGCGGCGACGTCGTCCTCACGCAGATCTTCCGCCTCAACTACGAGAACCCGAACAACCTGGTGGCCGTGCTGCGGCCGCTGATCACCGCCAACAACACGATCAACGCGAGCCCGGGCAACAATTCGCTGGTCATCACCGACTACGCGGACAACCTGCAGCGCCTGGGCAAGATCATCGCGGCGCTCGACCAGCCCGCCGGCGGCGAGCTGCAGGTCGTGCCGCTGAAGAACGCCGTCGCCTCCGACATCGTGCAGACGGTGCAGAAGCTGCTCGACGGCACCAGCGCGACGACGCCCGGCGTGCCCGGCCAGGCCAGCGCCGCCTCGGTGATCGTCGAGTCGCGCAGCAACTCGCTGATCGTGCGCGCGACGAACCAGGCGCGCATGGCCACGGCGCTGTCCATCATCGACAAGCTCGACCAGCCGGTGACCGGCGGCGGCCCGGCTGGCAACATCTGGGTCGTCTACCTGAAGAACTCCGACGCGGTGAAGGTCGCCGAGCTGCTGCGCGCCGCGGTGTCGGCCAACGGCGCCGGCAGCGGTGCCGGCGGCGGCGGCGGCTCCTCAGGCAGCACCGGCGGCACGTCGGCGTCCGAAGGCCGCAACGCGCCGACGCAGACCCCGAGCGCCACCGGCGGCGGCACCGGCAGCAGCGGCGCCTCGGCGCAGTCGACCACGCCGGTGGCGGCGTCGGCGCACCCGTCCACCGGCGGCCAGGTGCAGGCCGACCCGGCCACGAACTCGCTGATCATCACGGCCTCCGAGCCCGTGTACCGCCAGATGCGCCAGGTGATCGACCAGCTGGACGTGCGCCGCGCGCAGGTCTACGTCGAGTCGATGATGGTCAGCGTCGACGCGACCAAGGCCGCCCAGGCCGGCATCCAGTGGCAGGGCCTGTTCGGCGCGGGCCAGTCCTACATCGGCGGCGGCACCAACTTCAGCAGCTCCAGCGGCGCGGGCAACATCATCAACCTGGCGGCCACGGGCGGGACGCTGTCCACGACCACCACGACCGGCAGCACGTCGACCACGACGACGACCCCGTCCAGCCTGGTCAGCGGCGGCCTGAACATCGGCTTCGTGCCCAAGATCAACGGCATCTACACGCTGGCGGCGCTCGCCAACTTCCTCGAGACGAACGCCGGCGGCAACGTGCTGGCCACGCCCAACATCGTCGCGCTCGACAACGAGGAAGCCAAGATCGTCATCGGCCAGAACATCCCGCTGACCACCGGCAGCTACACCAATACCAGCGGCAACTCCAGCACGGTGAACCCGTTCCAGACCGTCGAACGCCAGGACATCGGCATCACGCTGCGCATCCGCAGCCAGATCGGCGAGAACGGCACCGTGCGCATGACGGTGTACGAGGAGAATTCCGCCATCGACCCGAACTTCGCGACCAACCAGATCACCACCAAGACCTCGGTGGAGACCTACATCACCGTCGACGATGGCGCGATGGTGGTGCTCGGCGGCCTGACGCGCGACGAATACGGCGACACCACCAACGGCGTGCCGCTGCTGTCCAGCATCCCCGTCATCGGCAACCTGTTCAAGAGCTCCTCCCGCACGCGCCACAAGCAGACGCTGATGCTGTTCCTGCGCCCGATCGTCATGCGCGACCAGAGCGACTCGAACAAGCTGACCGTCGACCGCTACAACGCCATCCGCGAACAGCAGCAGAGCTTCCAGCCGGACAAGAGCTGGGTGATGCGCATCAACGACACG
>DASQCX010000577.1:0-9958 GCA_035634455.1 Burkholderiaceae bacterium | reverse complement strand
GGGAGCCGCCGCCTTCTTGGCGGGCGCAGCCTTCTTCGCGGGAGCGGCCTTCTTGGCCGGGGCCGCCTTCTTGGCCGGAGCGGCCTTCTTGGCCGGAGCCTTCTTGGCCGGAGCGGCCTTCTTCGTTGCAGTTGCCATGTTGAATCTCTCCATCAAGAGGTTTTGATGTGCTGCGATCCGGGTAAGCGCCGCATGAACGCTCGTTTCTCTGCAGATCTCAGCGAGACGAATGGTACTGCCTCATGCAGTGCGTGAGAAGCCACTTCACCTATGAAAATCGTCATTCTCACGAGGGAAAAGCAAGTTTTTGTCTCGTGGAGGCGTCATTCGGCCCCGCAGAGAAGCGTTTCGCGCGCGTTTTCGTATACCCCACCAGGTATTTTGCAAATCGCGACGCGACGCGGCGAATGCCGTCGCGCGCGCTTCGCGCCGTGTTTTGCGCGGCGCGGCGGCGCGCGCGCACTCGGGTTGTCCCGAACGAAAAGCGCGGCGGGCACGCCGGCTGCAGGTCCCTCGGCGCGCTTTTCCGGCGGTCGATTCCCGCCGCGCAGCGCCGCGAATCGACCGCCGGGCGTGTGACGGACGGCGCGCGCTTGCCCCACAATCCGACGCAGTCCCAACCAAATCGCGGGTCGCCATGAAACTCCTCGTCCGCTGGCTGCTGCTGGCCGCCGCCCTGCTGCTGGTGGCGCACCTGTCGCCCGGCGTCTCGGTCAACAGCTTCGGCGCCGCGCTGGTCGCCGCGCTCGTGCTGGGCCTGCTCAACCTGCTGGTGCGGCCGCTGCTGGTGCTGCTGACGCTGCCCGTGACGGTGCTCACGCTCGGGCTGTTCCTGTTCGTGATCAACGCGCTGATGTTCTGGGCCGCGGCCGGGCTGCTCTCCGGCTTCAAGGTGGCTGGCTTCGGCGCCGCGCTGATCGGCTCGGTGATCTACTCGATCGCCTCCACCATCATCGACGTGGCGATCGAGCACCTGTTCGAGGAATGAAGGCGCCGTGAACGGCGCCGGCGCGCCGCCCGTCAGGGCAGGTCGCCGTCGCGTCCGTTCTTCATGAGCTCGCGCCGGATCGTCTCCAGCTCGCGCAGGCGGGCGTCGATGATCGAGGCCTCGACGAAGTCGACCTTGCCGCTGCGCGTCAGCTTCTGGCCGGCGCGCAGCCGGTCGATCGCACCGACCAGGTCGCCCTGCGCGGCGTGCGCCTCGGCCTCGGCGCGGATCGCGCGCAGCTTCTGGCCCAGCGGCTCGGCGCATTGCGACAGGAGCGTCCAGGCCAGCACGTCGCGCGGGTGCAGCGCGACCCAGGTCTGCAGCGACTCGACCGACTCCTGCAGCGCCGGCCCCGCGCTCGGGTCGCGCGCCGCGGCGCGGCCGATCGCGGCGTCGGCGCGCGCCATCAGCGCCGGGCGCGAGCGGTCCTGGCCGAGCGCGGCGACGGCGGCCACGATCTCCGGCGCGGCCCGCCTGGCCACCGCCTCCTCGACGCGCAGCAGCGCGAAGTCGCGCGCCACCTCGGGCTCGATCGGATACAGCCGCGGCGTGACGACCACCTGCGCGGGCGGCGCCGGCGGCTGGCGCGCGCCGCTGTCCTGCGCGGCCACCGCCGCGGCGTGCTTGGCCAGCACGTCCTCGGCCTGCGCGATCATCGCCGTCGCCGAGTCGAAGTCGCGCAGCCCGATCGACGCCCGCGCGCCGCCGTACAGCGCGCCCAGGCGCTGCGCGTCGTTGAGCGGCACGTTCAGGCGCGCCTGGCCCTGCATGCGGCGCAGCGCGACGTCGGAGGTGTCCATCAGCGCCCGGGCCCGGGCGCGCATCAGCGAATGCTCGGTGATGTGGCTCGTGGCCGGATCCTGCGGCTTGCCCTCGCGCGCGCGCAGGCGGGCGGCGGCGATGCGCTCGATCGTCAGCGGGTGGGAGCGCAGCCAGGGGTACTGGTTGCTGTCGTTGAGCCGGCTGACCTCCTCGAGCCGGCCGAACATGTCGGCCATGCCCGACGGCGAGAAGCCGGCCTCGGTCATCACCTCCTGGCCGAAGGTGTCGGCCTCGGTCTCCATCTGGCGCGAGAACGTCAGCTGGCCCGTGGCCATCGCGGCCTGGCCGCTGGTGACGACCGCCATCGGCACGTCGCCGTTGCGCGACTTCGCCGAGAAGATCAGGCCGAGCAGCATCGCCGCCATCGTCACCATGCTCTGGTGCTTGTTGGCCACCATGCTGCGCGCGATGTGGCGCTGCGTGATGTGCGACAGCTCGTGGCCGATCACCGACGCCATCTCGTCGCGCGACCCCGCCGCCGCGATCAGCCCCAGGTTGACGCCCATGTAGCCGCCCGGCAGCGCGAACGCGTTGAACTCGGTGTCCTGCACGAGGAAGGGCTCCCAGGCCAGCTTTTCCTCCTGCTCGGGGCTGATGTTGCCGAGCTTGATCGCCGCGTCGTGCAGGCGCCCGAAGATGCCCTGCAGGTATTCGAGCAGCACCGGGTCGTCGATGACGGCCGGGTCCGGCCGGATCTGGCGCATGATCTGCTCGCCCAGCTTGCGCTCGTCGTCGATGCTGAACGCGTCCGCCTCGGCCTCGCCGAGCGCCGGCAGGTTCATCTGCGCGGCCGGCGCGGGCACGACGACGAAGGCGTTCAGCGCGAGGCAGGCGGCGGCGGCGAGAGTGGCGAATTTCGGGCGCAAGGGAGCGATTTCCTGTCCAGTCGAGGTGCGGGCCGGCGGGCTCCGCGCTCGCTATGATGACACCGCCATGTATCGGCCATGTAGCGCCCGGCCATCGGGCCCGTCACCGCATCCGCCGGATTCACCCCGCGCGCCCAGGATCCCATGAACGACCCGACCGATTCCCCCGCCGCCTCCGGGCTGACGCACTTCGACGCCCAGGGCCAGGCCCACATGGTCGACGTCGGCGGCAAGGCCGAGACCCGCCGCGTCGCCCGCGCGTCCGGCAGCATCCGCATGCAACCCGCCACGCTCGCCGCCATCGCCGGCGGCAGCGCGAAGAAGGGCGACGTGCTGGGCGTCGCCCGCATCGCGGCGATCCAGGCCGCCAAGCGCACGTCGGAACTCGTCCCGCTGTGCCACCCGCTGCCGCTGACGCACGTGCAGGTGGAGTTCGCGCTCGACCCGGCCGCCGGCGCCGTGCACTGCACCGTGCAGGCCGAGACGCTGGGCCGCACCGGCGTCGAGATGGAGGCGCTGACGGCCGTGCAGGTGGGCTTGCTGACCGTCTACGACATGGTCAAGGCGATCGACCGCGGCATGGTGATGGAGAACATCCGGGTGCTGGAGAAGCACGGCGGGAAGTCGGGATCCTGGACGGCCTG
This sequence comes from Burkholderiaceae bacterium, assembly GCA_035634455.1. Lineage (GTDB taxonomy): Bacteria > Pseudomonadota > Gammaproteobacteria > Burkholderiales > Burkholderiaceae_C > Scleromatobacter. Next base: position 6,638 of record DASQCX010000577.1, on the reverse strand, counting down.
ACCTCCACGCGCCAATGAACAAGGCCCGCATCGCGCGGGCCTTGTCGTTCACAGGTCGTCAGCGGAAATCGCGCCAGGTCAGCCCCGAAGGCTCCGGTTGGCACTGGAAGGGCTTGACCTTGAGCGTGTCGTCGGCGCAGGGCGCGAAGAACTCGTCGGCGTCCTCCTTGTGGAACTCCTTGAGGCGGGCGACGAGGTAGCGCGCGCGCTCGGCCTGGCCGCTCTCGGACAGCGCGTTGGCCCACGCGATCATCAGGCGGCTGTCGATCAGGGAATGCGTCGAACGCTCGAGCGCGCCCAGCGCGCGCGACGGCGGCTCGGAGGTAGTGGCCTTGGCGTAGTCGGCGTGGTGGGCGAACAGCGGGCTCGTCTGGCCGGCGGCGATGCGCTCGTCCAGGGACGGCAGGCCGGGCTCGTCGAGGAAGATGGTGGACACGCGCAGATAGTCCCACGTCGCCAGCAGCGCCACCACGACCATCGCGCCGCCGAACCAGCGCAGCGCGGTGCCCTCGCTGCCCAGGCGGACGACGCGGCCGGACTCCATGGGTGCGTCGCGGCCGGCGCCGGCCAGCGCGGACGTCGCCGCGGACGGCCCGGACCCGAGCGTGAAGCCCCAGGCCCACGCCGCCGGCAGCAGGAAGTAGCAGTACCACAGCGGGTATTCGTCCAGGCTGTGGATGGCGATCATCAGCACCATCATCGCCGCCGCGCGCGCGCCGTGGCCGGCCTCGCCCGTCGTCTTCCAGGCGCGCGCCAGGCCCACGCCCAGCGCCCACAGCAGCAGGCCCAGCACCAGCAGGCCCAGCGGGATGCCCAGCTCGACGAGCAGTTGCAGCGGCAGGTCGTGCGTGTGGTCGAAGAAGGCCGTGGGGCGATGGGGGAACGGCGTCATCGTCCACGCGAGGTTGAACTCGCCCCAGCCCACGCCCAGCCACGGTTGCTGGCGGATCATCTCGACGGCGTTGCGCCAGATCGCCAGGTGCGAGCTGTCGCCATCGTTGGCGCGCGTGGCGGTGCCGATCACGGCGTGGCCGAGGTGCGAGGTCAGCCAGGGGGCGGCGAGCGCGAGCGCGCAGGCCACGACCAGCGCCACCCGCGTGCTCGCGGACAGCCGGGGAAGAGGAGAAGATGGACGAAGGAAGAATGAAGAAAGCCAGTTGGGGAGCAACTGGGCAAGACGCGAGGACGGACGAAGGCGCAATGAGAACAGCCAGTCGACGAGGACCCACAGCACCAGCACGCCAACGCCGCCGTACAGGCCCGTGCGCGAACCGCTGAGGAACACGCCCCACATCAGCAGGAACAGCACCACGCCGCCCAGCCAGCGCGGGATGCGGCGCCACTCGACCAGCGGCACCAGCGCGATCACCGACCACACCAGCAGGCTGGCGAGATGGTTGGGCTGGCGCAGGTTGCCGACCGCGCGACCCGGAATGCCGGATTGCGCGATCACGGTGCCGTCGGCCAGCTTCGGGAAATACACCTGGATCACCGCGATCACCGCGCTGAGCACGCCGACGCCCACCAGCCCGAACGCGAACGGCGCGAACGCCTGCAGGCCGTCGCGCTCGCCGCCCTGGGCCGTGCGCGCGCCCAGCGACGCGACGAAGCAGGCCGCCACCAGCGACAGCAGCGGCGGCAGCGCGAGCGAGGTCGGCAGCGAGCCGAGCGTCCACGATCCGACGATCGCCAGCATCAGCACGCCCAGCGGCACCACCAGCGGCGCGGTCGAGCCGCGGCGCAGTCCGACGGACGGCAGCGAGCCGGCAGCCAGCAGGCACAGGCCCCACAGCAGGACGCACAGCAACTCGTTGAGCTGCGTCGCCGACGGCGTGCGGTTCCAGGCCAGCAGCGGGGGGCACAGCAGGGCGAGGATGTAGGCGGTCAGGCGGATTTCCGGACGATCGCCAAGGGGGGGGAGGCTGTTCATTGCTTGGGAAATGGGGCAACAGCGCCGCACGGGGCGGCGCAAACGGTGAACAGGGTACCGCGAATCGACGCCGCTCCCGCGCGGGGGCCGGGCGTCGGCACGGTCAATCGGGCTTCGGGCGCTGGAAGACGAAGCGGGACAGGCAGATGTACGAAAAGGCGGCCATGGGCGGCGTCAGGAGCGCCTGCCTCAGGATGGGGTCGGCAACGAATCGCTGCAGCGCGGCCAGCGCCAGCAGGTTGACCAGATAGTTTGCGCCATAGCAGACCAGGAAACGGGGCAGCCGCTGCCAGGACAGGTCGCGGAAAGCATAGGCACCCATGCTGAAGAAGCTGAACGCCACCCCGGTCACCATGCCGATCAGCAACGCGCCCCAGACCGGCGTCCCGGCGAGCTCGGCGATCGCATAGGCGGCCAGCCCGACCGCGGTATTGGCGACGCCCGCGATCAGGAAGCGAACGGGCCGGGCATCAAGCATCGAGGGGGCGGACGGCGAAGCAGAACAGGTTGCCGACGTTGATGCCGGCCTTCACGGTGGCGAGCCCGGTGGCGCGCAGCGAAGCATCCACGACGCGCCTCAGCCCGCCGGGCAGCGGCAACAGGCGCGCCCAGTAGCGCAGCGAGTAGCGATTCGTGAAACTCGAGATCGATGCCTTCTGCAGGCCGGCGACCTCAAAAAGTCGCGCGACCGCGGGCGGCGAGAACAGTTGCATGTGTTCGATGTCGACGATCGGCGAACGCTTGCCGAGGAGCCGGTTGACCAGGCCGCGGTGATCGTGCACGACGATCGCGAACGCCCCGCCCGGACGCAGCAGCCGCGCCACCGAATGCGCCAGCAGGCCGGGATCGCGCACGTGCTCCATCGTCATGAAGCAGCAGATCAGGTCGAAGGACGCCGGCTCGAAGTCGGCTTCCCGGAAGATGGCCTCGCGCAGCCATGCCCGACGTCGCGCGGGCGCGGCGGCGATGGCGGCGGCGGACGGCTCGACCCCGACCAGTTCGCGAAATCCCGCGCCCTCGAGCCGCTCCAGGAACACCCCGGTGCCCGAACCGATCTCCAGGACGCGACCGCGCCCCGACAGGCCGGCCAGCAGCGGCCCGATCGCGCGGGCATAGGCGTCGGCGGCATCGGCGGCCTCCTCCGCGCTGTCGAAGTCCGCCGTGTGATAGGCCCGCGCGAGCACGTCCTGGTCGAGCGGTTCGTCCGCATAGACGAGGTCGCAGACGGGGCAGCGCACCATCCTGTGCGACATGAATTCGGGGGGCTTGCGCGATGCGAAGCTCAACGGCGAGAGCCTGGACGCATCGAAGCTGCGCTCGAGGAAGACGGGGGCCTGCGAGGACGGCGCCGCGCAGACCGGACAATCTCGCCGGGTCAACGCAGCACCGCCTCGGCCGACTTGCCGTCCGGCAGCAACTGCGTGGCCTTGCCGTGGCGGATCAGGGCCGAGCGGATCAGGCGCGGGCGTCCCTTGACCTCAGCCATGATCTTGGCGACGTATTCGCCCACGACACCGATCGCGAACAGGTTCAGCGAGCCGAAGAACAGCGTCGTGACCAGCATCGACGTGGCGCCCTTCGGCGCGATCTCGGGCCGGAAGATCTTGAGCAGCACCATCACGCTCGCCGCCAGGGCCGACAGGAGCAGGAGCACCACGCCGAGCGCGGTGAGCATCGTCAGCGGCGTGTCGCTGAACGAGAAGATGCCCTTCTTCGCCCAGCCGATGTTCTTGAGCAGGTTGTTCGTCGAACGGCCGAACATGCGCTCCGGCCTGACGTAGTCGACCCCCGTCTGCCGGAAGCCCACGTACGCGCGCAGGCCGCGCACGAACAGGTCGCGCTCGGGGCAGTTCAGCAGCCAGCCGACGACGCGCCGGTCCATCAGCGAGAAGTCGCCCGCGTCGCGCGGGATCGGGACGTAGCTGAACGCGGCGAAGACGCGATAGAACGCCTTGTACATCGCCCCCCAGAACCAGGGCATCTCGCGCCGCACGCGGCGGCCGTAGATGACGTCGTAGCCCGCCTCCCACTGCGCATAGAACTGCGCGATGAGCTCGGGCGGATCCTGCAGGTCGCCGTCCAGCAGCACCACCGAGTCCTTGGTGCACAGCTCCATGCCGCTGCGGAACGCCATCTGCGAGCCGAAGTTGCGCGAGTGCGAGATGCCGATCACGTGGGGATCGGTCTCGCTCAGCCGCTGGATGACCGCGGCGCTGTCGTCCGGGCTGCAGTCGTTGACGAAGATGATCTCGTAGTCGATGCCCAGCTTGACGAAGGTCTCGGTCAGCCGCGCGTGCATGATCGGGATCGCGGGCTCGTCCTTGTAGCAGGCGATGATGGCCGCGACGCTGCGCTTGCGCGCCCCCGTGCGCTTCTTGGTGAGCACAGCCATGTCGGCGTCCGACAGCGACCGCACCCACTCGGCGGTCTGCAGCAGGCCGTCATCCAGCGCGATCTCGGGCTGCCAGCCCAGCACCTCGCGCGCCTTCGACGGGTCGGCGTACCAATCCGCCAGGTCCCAGTTGCGGCCTTCCATGGTGCCGAACACGGGCGCGTCGGCGATCGAGAACAGCCTGCGCGTGCGCTCGGCCAGGCCGCCGATGGTGGTGTGCGTGCCCGAGCCGATGTTGAAGCTCTCGCCGTAGATGTCCGGATGCATCCGCAACGCGGCGCCGATGAGCGCGCGGCAGACGTCCGTCACGTGGACGAAGTCGCGCGAAGTGCGCGCGTCCACCAGCGGCGGCAGGTGTCCGGCCAGGGCTTGGCGCAGCAGGTTCGGGATCAGGCGCGAGGTGTCCTCCAGCGGGCCGTAGACCGAGTACAGCCGCAGGTTGACGCAGGGCATCCCGCGGTGCTTGCCGGCGAAGTGCAGGAAATCCGACGCCGCGCCCTTGGAGACGGCGTAGTGGCTGTTGGCGTCGCGCGGCCCGTCTTCCGGCGGTGCGGCGCAGATCGTTCCGTATTCCGACGAACTGCCCGTGTGCACGAACGCGGCCAGCGGATGCTCGGCGAGCCGGGCCACGAGGTTGGTCAGCGCGAGGAAGTTGGTGCGGTAGATCAGTTCGGCGTCTTCCTCGAAGGAATAGGCGCCGTAGGCCACGCAGTCGAAGACCGTGCGCGGCTGCACCGAGTCGACCAGGTTCTTGGTCGCGTTGCCGTCGTTGAGGTCGACCGCGATGATGCTCGAGTCGTGCACGTCGGCCAGGCGCCAGCCCTTTTCCTGGCGGACGACGGCGAAGACGTCGCGACGCACGGCCGCGATCTCCTTGTAGAGGTTCGCGCCGATGAAGCCCGAGGCGCCCGTCACGAGGATGGGCCCTTCGAGCGCGCGGATGTAGGAAGCGGGGATGGCCACGCCGGGGTCTTTCGGGTCAGATCGCCGCGATCGCGGCGGACACCGCCTCGGGATCGAGTCCCGACTGGCGTCTGAGGTAGCCCTGCGAGCCGTAGCGCTCGTAGCGCGCGGAACGGGCGCACAGGTGCCTGAAGCGCCGCGGCACGAGGCCGCGCGGGGCCAGGTGCAGCAGCAGTTCGCTCGCGAAGCCGCCGCGCGCGACGTGCTCCTCGACGACGAGCAACGCGCCCGCCTGCGCGAGCTGTCGCAGGAATTCCGCCGGCGGTGGGTAGTGCTCGATCGGCAGCAGGCCCACCACCCACAGGTTGGGCCGCTCCTGCTCGGGCAGCGCCTGCAGCACCTGCAGGTAGGTGCCCGCCAGCGGGCCGACGACCGCGATGCTCGGGCCGCCGCCCGCGGTGAGCTGCCGCCACGGCTCGAACGCCGGCGGCACGTACCCGGCCGGCGCCTCGCCGCGGCCCAGCCGCAGGTAGCAGGGGAACGGCATGTCGCCCGCGGCGCGGACGGCGCCGTCGACGTCCTGGTCGAAGGCGGGAACGCAGGCGCGCAGGCCGCCGAGGCTGAGCAGGGTGCCGTAGTCTTCGATGGCATGGTGGGTCGGGCCCATCACGCCGTAGCCGTAGCCGCCGCCATTGCCCACGATCTTCACCGGCAGTTCGTGCAGCGCGACGTCGTTGCGGATCTGCTCGAACGGGCGCGCGGTGCAGAACGGGGCGATGCTGTAGGCCCAGGCCTCGAGGCCCGTGCGGCATAGCGCGGCGGCGACCGAGATCATGTTCTGCTCGGCGACGCCGGCGTTGACGAAGCGCTCGCCGAGGGACTGCTGCAACGGCTCCAGCGCCATGAAGCCGAGGTCGCCGGACAGGAACACGACGCGCGGATCGACGCCGCGCGCCACCATGGCGTCGCAGAACTGCTTTCTCATGCGCCCCCCAGTTCGGCGACGGCCGCCCGGAATTGGGGCTCGCTCAGCGGCAGGTAATGCCACTCCATGCGGCCCTCCATGAAGCTCACGCCCTTGCCCTTGACCGTGCGCAGCACGACGATGCGGGGCCGCGCCCCGGCAGGGCCGGCCATGACTGCACGCAGGGCGTCGGGTTCGTGGCCGTCGATCACGTGGATCTCGGCGTCGAAGCCCGCGAGCTTGTCCCACAACGGGGCCATCGACGCCACCTCGGTCGTCGAACCGAATCCCTGCAATTCGTTGTGGTCGACCAGCACCGTCAGGTTCGCCAGCTTCTGGTGGCACGCGAAGATCAGCGCCTCCCAGGTCGAGCCTTCCTGCCACTCGCCGTCGGAGGTCAGGCACACCACGCGCGCGTCGCTGCCCTGCAGTCGATGACCCAGCGCCGT
>DASQCX010000576.1:0-4836 GCA_035634455.1 Burkholderiaceae bacterium | reverse complement strand
CGGCCTCGATCATCGCGTTGAGCGCGAACGCCGCGCCGCTCTCGCGCTGGCACCAGCGGCAGTGGCAGCAGTGCACGAACATCGGGCGCGAATGCATGCGGTAGCGCACGGCGCGGCAGTCGCAGCCGCCGTCGAACAACTCGTCGCTCATGAAAAAATCCCCGCAGCGTTGTCGATGCGGGGATTCTGTCGCGAGGAGGGCCCGGCCTCAATGCCAACGGGAATGGCGGGGCAAGCCTCCGGCCAACCCGCCTTGCCGTCAATGGCCGCCGGCTTCGCCGGCCAGCAGGGCCGCGTTGCCGCCCGCGGCGGCGGTGTTGATCGTCAGCGTCTGCTCCGCGCAGAAGCGGAACAGGTAGTGCGGGCCGCCGGCCTTCGGTCCGGTGCCGGACAGGCCTTCGCCGCCGAAGGGCTGCACGCCCACCACCGCGCCGATCATGTTGCGGTTGACGTAGACGTTGCCGATCCTGGCCAGGCGCGCCAGGCGCTGCGCGCGGCTGTCGATGCGGGTCTGGATGCCCAGCGTCAGGCCGTAGCCCAGCTGGTTGATCTCGCCCATCACCGCGTCGACGTCGCCGTTCCAGCGCACCACGTGCAGCACCGGGCCGAAGATCTCCTCCTTCAGGTCCGCGATCCTGCCCAGCTCGAAGGCCACGGGCGTCACCAGGCGCGGGAAGTTCGACGCCACCGGCGATTCGCCCAGCAGCTTCGCGTCCTTCTTCAGGCGCGCGACGTTGCGCGAGACGTTGGTGAACGCCTCGTCGTCGATCACCGGGCCGACGTCGGTGGACAGCCGCGCCGGATCGCCGACGTTGAGCTCCGCGAGCGCGCCGCGGATCATCTCGATCACGCCGTCCGCGATCGACGCGTGCACGACCAGCAGGCGCAGCGCCGAGCAGCGCTGGCCGGCCGAGCGGAACGCGCTCTGGACGACGGCGTCGACCACCTGCTCGGGCAGCGCGCTGGAGTCGACGATCATCGCGTTCAGGCCGCCGGTCTCGGCGATGAGCGGCACGATCGGGCCGTCCTTGCCGGCCAGCGTGCGCTGGATGATCTTGGCCACCTGCGTGGAGCCGGTGAAGCAGACGCCCGCGGCGTGCGGGTGCGCGGTCAGCGCGGCGCCCACCGTCTCGCCGGGGCCGTGCAGCAGTGCCAGCGCGTCGCGCGGGACGCCGGCCTCGTGCAGCAGCTCGACCATGCGCGCGGCGACGGCGGGCGTCTGTTCGGCCGGCTTGGCAGCGACGGTGTTGCCCGCCACCAGCGCGGCGACGACCTGGCCCGCGAAGATGGCCAGCGGGAAGTTCCACGGCGAGATGCAGACGAACACGCCGCGGCCGTTCATGCGCAGCTCGTTGCTTTCGCCGGTCGGGCCGGGCAGCGTCATGTCCTGCAGGCGGATCTGCGCCTGGTCGGCGTAGTAGCGGCAGAAGTCGACCGCCTCGCGCACCTCGGCCACGCAGTCGCCCAGCGTCTTGTGCGCCTCCTTGACCAGCAGGCCGCAGAACTCGGCCAGGCGCGCGTCCAGCAGGTCGCCGGCGCGGCGGATGATGGCGGCGCGCTCGATCACCGGGCGCTCGTTCCAGGCCTCGAAGCCGGCGTCCAGCTTCGTCATCGCGGCGGCGACGTCCGCGGTGGTGGCTTCGGCGACCCTGGGCACGACGGCGGCGGCGACCGCGGCGTCCAGCGGCGCGCGGTCGGCGATGACGGCCAGGTCGGCGCCGGTGGAGTTGCGGCGCTGCAGGCCGTGGTCGACCGGGTACAGGTGGGCCGGCAGCGGGAACGCCGTCGGGCGCGCGGCGGTCATCGGCGAGGCGAGCAGGCGCTCGACGTCGACGCCGTTGTCGGCCAGCTGGTGCACGAAGCTCGAGTTGGCCCCGTTCTCCAGCAGGCGGCGCACGAGGTAGGCCAGCAGGTCGCGGTGCTCGCCGACCGGGGCGTAGACGCGGCAGGCGACCGCCGGATCCTTCATCACCTCGCGGTAGACGCCCTCGCCCATGCCGTGCAGGCGCTGCATCTCGAACGCGGCGCCCTTGGCGTTGGCCATCTGCAGGATCGCGGCGATGGTGCCGGCGTTGTGCGTGGCGAACTGCGGGTAGATGACGTCGGCGTGGGCGATGAGCGCGCGGGCGCAGGCCAGGTAGGAGATGTCGGTGTGCTCCTTGTGCGTGAACACCGGGTAGCCGGCCAGGCCGCCTTCCTGCGCGCGCTTGATCTCGCCATCCCAGTACGCGCCCTTGACCAGGCGCACCATGAAGCGCAGCTTGTGCTTGCGGGCGATCGCGGCGACGGCGTCGACCACCTGCAGCGCGCGCGTCTGGTAGGCCTGCACGGCCAGGCCGAAGCCCTGCCATTGCGGGAACACCGCGGCGATGCGCCCGGCCAGCGCGTCCAGCACGTCCAGCGACAGCTCGAGGCGGTCGGTCTCCTCGGCGTCGATCGTCAGGTTGAGGTTGGCGTTGGCGGCCAGCTCGACCAGAGTCCACACGCGCGGCAGCAGCTCGGCGAACACGCGCTGGTGCTGGGCGTCCTCGTAGCGCGAGAACAGCGCCGACAGCTTGATCGAGATGCCGTCGGCGTTCTGCGGCGAGGCCGCGACCTGGCCGCGCGAGATCGCCTTGATCGCGTTGGCGTACGAGGCGAGGTAGCGCTCGGCGTCGTGCTCGGTGCGGGCGCCCTCGCCCAGCATGTCGTAGGAGAAACGCAGGCCCGAGGCGGCGGTGCCGGCGCCGCGGCGCGCGCTCTCGACCTCCTTGCGCTGGCCCTGCGCCTCGTCCATCGCCTCGACTATGGTGCGGCCCAGCACGAACTGGCGGCCCAGCAGCTGGATCGCGCGCACCGTGGCGGCGACCACCGTCTTGGCGCCCAGGCGCTTGAGCAGGCCGCCCTCGCCGTCGGCGTCGGGCAGGAACTTCTTGGACAGCGAGATCGCGCTGGCCGAGATGCCGGCCAGCATCTTGTGCGGGCCGTCGACGACGGAGTCGGCGTCGAACTCGGCGCGGCCCAGCTGGTCGGCGGTCAGCGCGATGGCGGTCTCGACGTCGGGCACGCGCAGCAGCGCCTCGGCCAGGCGCATCAGGGCCAGGCCCTCGGCGCTCGAGATCGGGTACTCGCGCAGCAGCGACTCCATCGCCCAGAACGGCGCCGGCTTCTCGCGCACCGCCTCCACCCACGGGCGGCCGGCGCGGATGACCTGCGGCCAGTCGAGCTGGCCGGTCAGCGTGGCGAGCGCCGCCTCGACGACGTCCACCTCCGGACGGTACGGATAGGGCAGGCGCGCCTGTTGTGGCGGCGCGACGAACGGGGAGGCGGACGAGGACATGGCGGTATAAATCCCGACTGGATAATCCGGTAGCTTAGGGCGAGAATCAACGAGATAAATTCGGATTTCGCCAGAGACCCCGGAGATTCGTCCAGCATGAACAAGCCCCAGTCCGAACCGTCTACGGTGTCGAATCTCACGACCGACAAGGGAATCGACAAGATCGACGCCCGCATCCTGCGCGTGCTGCAGCGCGACGGCCGCATCAGCAACCTGAAGCTCGCCGAGGAGGTGCACCTGTCGCCCACGGCGGTGCTCGAGCGCGTGAAGCGCCTGACGCGCGAGAACTTCATCCTCGGCTACGAAGCCCGGCTGAACCCGAACAAGCTGGGCGCCAGCATGATGGTGTTCATCGAGGTGCTGCTCGATCGCACCGCGCCGGACATCATGGACACCTTCAAGGCGGCCGTCCAGACCCGGCCCGAGATCCTCGAGTGCCACCTGGTGGCCGGCGGCTTCGACTACCTGATCAAGACCCGCGTGGCCGACATGGCTGCCTACCGCGAGATGATCGCCTCGGTCATCTGGAGCCTGCCGGGCGTGCGCGAGACGCGCACCTACACGGTGATGGAAGAGGTCAAGACGACCAACGCGCTGCCCATCTGAGGGCGCCGCGAGACGGCGGGATCCGGCGTCCCCCATCGGTGGGCCCCCAGGGTGGGGATGGCATCGGCGGCCACGGCGCGCACAGTTCGGTCATCGGGTGAACGGCGACGTTCACAGCCGCAACACCGAACCGAACGAGGGTCTCCATGTCCGCAGCCGCCGCCATCGCTCCCGTCACCGAGCTCGCCGCCAACGACTGGGCGCACCGCCAGGCCGCCCGCACGATGGTGCGCGCTGCGATGAACAGTCACGCCGTCGTCTACCGCCGCACCTGGCCGACGCTGGAAGCCATCGAGACGCTGTGCGACGCCGAGTACGACCCGGCGCTGCGCTTCGACGGCTTCATGGATTCGACGCTGGACCTGCGCGACGGCCTGTCCGTGGTCGAAGTGTTCGCGCCGATCGGCGATTCGGACGCGCTGCAGGAATTCGCGCTGCTGCGCAGCCGCTGAATTTCACGGCCGCTCGCGCGGGAGGGCGTGAGCGGCCGCTTACTGCTTCGTGGAACGCGCGCCGAAGATCGCCGTCCCGACGCGCACCCAGGTCGCCCCTTCGGCGATCGCCGCCTCGAGGTCGGCGCTCATGCCGATCGACAGGGTGTCCAGCCCGAGTCCCTCGGCGTTCATCGCCTCGAGCAGCTTGCGCAGCGCCCGGTGCGGCGCTCGCTGGGCCGCCAGGTCGCCGGCCGGCTCGGGGATGGCCATCAGGCCGCGCAGCTTCAGGCGCGGCAGCGCCGCCACCTCCTGCGCCAGCGCGAACGCCGCCTCCGGCGCCACGCCGCTCTTGCTGTCCTCGCCGCTGATGTTGACCTGCAGGCACACCTGCAGCGGCGGCAGCTCCGCCGGGCGCTGCGCCGACAACCGCTGCGCGAGCTTCGCGCGGTCGACCGAATGCACCCAGTCGAACTGCTC
>DASQCX010000575.1:0-1503 GCA_035634455.1 Burkholderiaceae bacterium | reverse complement strand
GCCGGCCGGAGGGACAAGGCCTTCGTTCCGAGGCGACGTCAGACCTCGAGCCATTCCTGGCGAACGGCGGCATTGGCCTTGAGCTCGTCCGGCGTCCCCTCGAACACCACGCGCCCGTGCCCCATCACCACGCAGCGCTGCGAGATCTCCAGCGCGATGGTCAGCTTCTGCTCGATCAGCAGCACCGACAGCCCGCGCGCCTTCAGCGCCAGCAGGTACTCGGCCACCAGCTCGACGATCTTGGGCGCCAGGCCCTCGGTGGGCTCGTCGATGATGATCAGCTCGGGGTCGCCCATCAGCGAGCGGCACAGCGTGAGCATCTGCTGCTCGCCGCCGGACAGCACGCCGGCCTCGGTGTGCTGGCGTTCGCGCAGGCGCGGGAACATCGCGTACATGTCCTCGAAGCTCCAGCGCGGGTTGCGGGCGCCGGACTTCTCGCCCAGCTGCAGGTTCTGGTGCACGGTCAGCCGCGGGAAGATGTCGCGGTTCTCGGGCACGTAGCCGATGCCGCGGTGCGCGATCTCGTAGGGCTTGAGTCCGGCCAGCGGCCGGCCCTTCCAGGCGATGCCGCCCTGGGTATCGACCAGGCCCATGATCGCCTTGGCCGTCGTCGAGCGGCCCGAGCCGTTGCGGCCCAGCAGCGCGACGATCTCGCCCGGCGCCACCTGCAGGTCGACGCCGTGCAGCACGTGGCTCTTGCCGTAGAACGCGTGGAGCTTGTCGATCTGCAGCATCACGCCTGTCCCGCCTGCACCTGCGCCAGCGCCGAGCCGAGGTAGGCCTCCTGCACCCGCGCGTCGGCGCGCACGGCCTCGGGCGTGTCGAAGGCGATCACCTCGCCGTAGACCAGCACCGCGATGCGGTCGGCCAGGCCGAAGACGACGCCCATGTCGTGCTCCACCGTCAGCAGCGTCTTGCCGGCGGTGACGTCGCGGATCAGCTGCACGAAGCGGCGCGTCTCGCTCTTGCTCATGCCGGCGGTGGGCTCGTCCAGCAGGACCACGTCGGCGCCGCCGGCGATGGTCAGGCCGATCTCGAGCGCGCGCTGCTCGGCGTAGGTGAGGTTCATCGCGAGCACGTCGCGCCGGCGCTCGAGCTGCAGCATCGCCAGCAGCTGCTCGGCGCGCTCGTTGGCGTCGTGCAGGCCGGACAGGAAGCGCCAGAACGCGTAGCGGTAGCCCAGCGACCACAGCACCGCGCAGCGCAGGTTCTCGAACACCGACAGCCGCGTGAACAGGTTGCTGACCTGGAAGCTGCGCGCCAGGCCCAGCCGGTTGATGCGGTGCGGCGCGAGGCCGTCGATGCGCTGGCCATCGAGCAGGATCTCGCCGGAGCTGGGCGCGAAACGGCCGCTGACGAGATTGAACAGCGTCGACTTGCCCGCGCCGTTCGGCCCGATGATGGCCACGCGCTCGCCCGCGCGCACCGCCAGCGACGCGCCGCGGATGATCTCGGTGCGGCCGAACCGCTTCCACACGTCGCGCAGCTCCAGCGCGATCGGCG
>DASQCX010000574.1:0-3561 GCA_035634455.1 Burkholderiaceae bacterium | reverse complement strand
CCGTAGACCTGCACGATCGCGCCGAGGAAGTCCTCCAGCTTGACCGGGTTGAAGGGGCGGTCGGACTTGAAGACGAAGGACTTCACGTCGTCGTCGTGGGCGTGGTGGTGCGGGTGGTCGCAGGCCTCGCCCGGGCCGTGGTCGTGGCCCTCGTGGCCGTGGTGGTGATCGTGGCCCTGGACGGTCAGGAACTCGGGGTCGATCTCCAGCGTGGCGTTCAGGTTGAAGCCCTTGAGGTCGAACACCTGGGACAGCGGCACCTCGCCGAAGTGCACCTTCTCGATCGGCGCGCGCGGGTTCATGTGGCGCAGGCGGTGCGTCAGCGCGTCGACGGCGGCCGCGTCGACCAGGTCGGTCTTGGTCAGGAAGATCCGGTCGGCGAAGCCGACCTGCATGCGCGCCTCCTGGCGGGTGTCGAGCTGCTCTTCGGCGTGCTTGGCGTCCACCAGCGTCAGGACGGAGTCCAGCAGGTAGCTCTCGGCGACCTCGTCGTCCATGAAGAAGGTCTGGGCGACCGGGCCCGGGTCGGCCAGGCCGGTGGTCTCGATGACGACGCGCTCGAAGTCGAGCTCGCCCTTGCGGCGGCGCTCGGCCAGCAGCGACAGCGTGGCGCGCAGGTCTTCCCGGATCGTGCAGCAGACGCAGCCGTTGGACAGCTGCATGATCTGCTCCTGGGTGTCGCTCACCAGGATATCGTTGTCGATGTTCTCCTCGCCGAACTCGTTCTCGATGACGGCGATCTTCTGGCCGTGCGCCTCGGTCAGGACGCGCTTGAGCAGCGTGGTCTTGCCCGAGCCGAGGAAGCCGGTCAGGATGGTGGCGGGGATGAGCGTGTCGGCCATGGTTTCTCGGGGATCGTTGCGTGGGCGCGGCCCGCTGGCGGGTCGCCGGTACGGGCAAATGGGGGCGGCGAACTCTCTTTCAAGCCGGCTGGACTGTCAAGAATGATTCGACGTGATTTGCTATTCTCGCGGTTCTGCCACTCCCGACACAGCCATAGTGTCTGATCCCCAGCCTGGTCGACCCGGCCGCTCCGCGCGAGCGAACGCCGACGGCGACAAGCCCAGCCTGTTCGAACGCCTGGTCGAGTTCCTGTCTCCCGGGCCAGACTCGCGCGCCGAACTCATCGAAACCCTGGCCGACGCCGAGCAGCGCTCGCTGATCGAGCCCGAGTCGCGCGCCATGCTCGAAGGCGTGCTGCGCATGGCCGACATGACCGCCGGCGACGTCATGGTGGCCGCGCCGCGCATGGACCTGCTGGCCATCGACGCCCCCTACGACGAGCTCCTGGCCGCCGTCATCGGCACCGGCCACTCGCGCTTCCCGGTCTGGGAGGGCCAGCGCGAGAACATCATCGGCACGCTGATGGCCAAGGATCTGCTCAAGCTGCAGCGCGCGCCCGAGCTGAACCTGCGCACGCTGCTGCGGCCGGCCGTGTTCGTGCCGGAGTCCAAGAACCTGAACGAGCTGCTGCGCGAGTTCCGCAGCAACCGCAACCATCTGGCCATCGTCATCGACGAGTTCGGCAACACCGCCGGCCTGATCACGATCGAGGACGTGCTCGAGGAGATCGTCGGCGAGATCGAGGACGAGTTCGACGAGGCCGACGCCGAGAGCGGCGTCTACGCCCTGGCCGACGGCAGCCTGCGGGTGGCCGGCAACGCGTCGATTGCCGAGGTCAACCACGCGCTGGGCGTCGCGCTGCCGGAGGACGCCTTCGACACCATCGGCGGCCTCGTCGCCCACGAGCTGGGCCACGTGCCGCGCCGCGGCGAGACGACGCAGCTGGGCGGCCTGCAGTTCTCCGTGATGCTGACGCGCGGCGGCGCCGTGCGCTGGTTCAAGGTGACGCGTCCGGCGCCCGAGGGTGCGGCGTCCGCCTCCGAAGAGCTCGGCGGGTGAGCCGCGCCCGGCCCGATCGCCGCGGCCCGCCGGCTCCGTTCGTGAGCGGCTGGCTGGCGTTCGCGCTCGCGCTGCTGGCCGGCGTCGGCCAGGCGGCGTCGTTCGCTCCGACCGAGTTCTGGTGGCTGCAGATCCTGTCCGCCGGCGCGCTGGTGGCGCTGCTGGCCGACGCGGGCGCGCGCGCGGCCGCGGCGTGCGCGTGGGCTTTCGGCTTCGGCTGGCTGGGCGCCGGCTTCTGGTGGCTCTACATCAGCCTGCACGTCTACGGCTACCTGCCGGCGTGGCTGTCGGCGCTGGCCGTGGCGGTGCTGGCGGCGCTGCTGGCGCTCTACTACGCGATCGCCGGCTGGCTGTGGGTGCGGCTGCGGCGCAACCGGCCGCTGGTCGACGCGGCGCTGTTCTCGGCCGTGTGGCTGATGGCCGAGCTGGCGCGCGGGCAGTTCCTGACCGGCTTCCCGTGGATCGCCGGCGGCTACGCGCACACCTCCGGGCCGCTGGCGGCGTGGGCGCCGTACGTGGGCGTCTACGGCATCGGCGCGCTGGCGGCGTTCGTCGCGGCGGCCGTCGCGCTGGTGCTGCTGAAGCAGCGCGGGCCGCAGACGCGCGCGCCGCTGTTCACGCTGAGCCCGCTGCTGGTGCCGGCCGCGGTGCTGGTCGCCGGACTCGCGCTGCCGCAGGCCTTCACGCGCTCGACGGGCATGCTCAGCGTCTCGCTGCTGCAGCCGAACGTGGCGCAGAACGACAAGTTCGAGGAAGCGCACGTGCTGCAGGCGCTCGCCTGGCACGTCGTCAAGCTGCGCGACGCGCCGGGGCAGCTGGTGGTGACGCCGGAGTCGTCGCTGCCGATCCTGCCGGCGATGATCCCGCGCGAGACGTGGCTGGACTACCAGAAGCCGTTCAACAAGACGGGCCGGTCGGCGCTGGTGGGCGTGTTCACCGGCGACGACGAGCGCGGCTACACCAACTCGCTGGTGGGCCTGGACACGACGCACCACATGACCGACGGCACGTTCTACCGCTACGGCAAGCGCCACCTGCTGCCGTTCGGCGAGTACGTGCCGCCCGGCTTCCATTGGTTCGTCGACATGATGAGGATCCCGATCGGCGACCAGGCCGCGGGCGTCGACAAGGCGCCGTTCCAGGTCGGCGCGCAGCGCGTGCGGCCGCTGATCTGCTACGAGGATCTGTTCGGCGAGGACTTCGCGCCATCCATGGTCGGCCCGCAAGCCGCGACCCTGATGGCCAACGCCACCAACCTGGCGTGGTTCGGCAAGCGCATGATCCAGGACCAGCACCTGCAGTTCTCGCGCATGCGCTCGCTCGAGTTCCAGCGCGGCCAGGTGCGCGCCACCAACACCGGCGCCACCGCCGTCATCGACTGGCAGGGCCGCGTCACCGCGCGCCTGGCGCCGGACGTCGAGGGCGAGCTCGACGCCGACGTCGAGGGCCGCATCGGCGACACGCCGTACGCGGTCTGGCTGTCCAGGCTGCGCCTGTGGCCGCTGTGGGGGCTGGCGCTGGCGCAGATCCTGTTCGGCCTGGCCATGCCGCGCCGGCGTTGACGCCGATCTGGCATTCTTGCGGGATGCCGTCCCGCCTTCTCGCCACCATCCTCGCGTTGCTCGCGCTGGCCGGTTGCGCCACGCACCCGTACTCAGA
>DASQCX010000573.1:0-10599 GCA_035634455.1 Burkholderiaceae bacterium | reverse complement strand
CACTTCTCGCACTTGGCATCGGCCTTGGCCGGATCGAAGATCTTCTCGACCTTGCCGGTCAGGACGCCGCCCGTGTCGACGATGCGAACGAGGGACTTCTCGGTCTTGCCGTCGTCGTCGATGGTCTTCCACAGCCCCGCGGGCGTGGTCTGGGCCATCGCGACGACGCTGGCCGTGGCCATCAGGAATGCAGCAACAGCTTTCTTCAAGGCAGTCTCCTAGGTTTTCGTTGAACGGCAATCCGGCCGTGCGGGAGTCGAGCAGGTACCTTCTATCACCATCAGAACAGCGCCTCGTCCATGTCCATCAGCGGCTTGAGGCCGGCGCGGCACGAGCGGATGAGGCCGGCGGTCTCGGGCAGCAGCTTCGCGAAGTAGAAGCGCGCCGTCGACAGCTTGGCCTTGTAGAACGGGTCGCCGGACGACTGCTTGTCGAGCGCGACCTTGGCCATGCGGGCGAAGAAGTACGCGAAGACCAGGTGGCCGCAGACGCGCAGGTAGTCGACGGCGGCGGCACCCACCTCGTCGGGGTTCTGGAACGCCTTCATGCCGACCTCGGTCGTCAGCTTCGTGACCTTGTCGCCGAGGTCGGCGAGCGGGTTCACGAATTCCTGCATCTCCTCGCTGATGCCCTCTTCCTCGACGAACGCGGCGATCTTCTTGCCGAACTTCTTCAGCTTCGCGCCGTTGTCGGCCAGCACCTTGCGGCCGAGCAGGTCGAGCGACTGGATCGTGTTCGTGCCCTCGTAGATCATGTTGATCCGCGCGTCGCGCACGTACTGCTCCATGCCCCACTCGCGGATGAAGCCGTGGCCGCCGAAGACCTGCATGCAGTGCGAGGTGGCGATCCAGCCGTTGTCCGTGATGAAGGCCTTGACGATCGGGGTCAGCAGCGCGACCTCGTCGGCGCATTCCTTGCGCACGTCGGCGTCGGGGTGGTTCAGTTCCTTGTCGATCAGCGCCGCGGTGTAGATGGCCAGCGCGCGGCCGCCTTCGGCGTAGGCGCGCGCGGTCAGCAGCATCTTGCGCACGTCGGGGTGCACGATGATCGGGTCGGCGGGCTTGTCCGGCGCCTTCGGGCCCGACAGCGCGCGCATCTGCAGGCGGTCCTTCGCGTAGGCGACGGCGTTCTGGTACGCCACTTCCGTCAGGCCCAGCGACTGCATGCCCACGCCCAGGCGGGCCGCGTTCATCATCACGAACATCGCGTTCAGGCCCTTGTTGGGCTCGCCCACCATCGTGCCGACGGCGCCCTCGAGCACCATCTGGCAGGTGGCGTTGCCGTGGATGCCCATCTTGTGCTCCAGGCCGGCGCAGAAGATCGGGTTGCGCTCGCCCAGCGAGCCGTCCGCGTCGACCTTGAACTTGGGCACCACGAACAGCGAAATGCCCTTGGAGCCCGCGGGCGCGTCCGGCAGGCGCGCGAGCACCAGGTGCAGGATGTTGGACACCATGCCGTGCTCGCCGGCCGAGATGAAGATCTTGGCGCCGGTGATCTTGTAGGTGCCGTCGGCCTGCGGCTCGGCCTTGGTGCGCAGCAGGCCCAGGTCGGTGCCGCAGTGCGGCTCGGTCAGGCACATCGTGCCCGTCCATTCGCCGGAGGTCAGCTTCGGCAGGAACATCTTCTTCTGCTCGGGCGTGCCGTGCGCGTGCAGCGCCTCGTACGCGCCGTGCGACAGGCCGGGGTACATCGTCCACGCCTGGTTGCCGCTGTTGAGCATCTCGTACAGGCACTGGTTCAGCGAGATCGGCAGGCCCTGGCCGCCGTATTCCGGATCCGCCGACAGCGAAGGCCAGCCGCCTTCGACGTAGGTCCTGTAGGCCTCCTTGAAGCCCTTGGGCGGCGTCACCTCGTGCGTCGTCTTGTCCAGCGTGCAGCCTTCGGCGTCGCCGCTCAGGTTGAGCGGGAAGATCACTTCCGAGGCGAACTTGCCGCCCTCTTCCAGCACCGCGTTGAACGTGTCGACGTCGATGTCCGCATGCTGCGGCAGCGCCTTGAGCTCGTCGACGACGTTCAGGACTTCGTGCAGGACGAACTGCATGTCGCGCAGCGGCGGGTTGTATTGGGGCATCTCGGAAGCTCCTGGAGCGGGTCGTGTAAGGCGGGGGGAAGTCGATCAGCGGCGCGCCGTGCGCGCCTCCTTCGATCGGGGCGAGTCCACGTCCGGCGCGGCACCGGACGGGGCGGAAAGCGAATGCGCCAGCAGGCGCTCGAAGCCCAGGCGCGCGCGCTCGACGCTGCCCGGGTTGCGCAGGAAGCGCGCGTCGTGGTGCAGCGCGAGGATCAGGCCGTGGATCTCGAACATCAGCTGCTCGGGCGGCGTCTCGCCGGTGAGGTGGCCCTCGTCGATGGCCATCTGGATCGAGCGCGTGAGCGCGTCCTGCCAGGTCTGCACCATCGTGGCCAGCGCGTCGCGCACGGGGCCGGGGCGGTCGTCGAACTCGACGGCGCCGCTGATGTAGATGCAGCCGGAGTCGATCTCGTAGGACACGCGGCGCACCCAGCGCTCGAACATCGCGCGCAGGCGCGGCAGGCCGCGCGGCTCGCGGATGGCGGGGAGGAACACTTCCTCCTCGAACTTGACGTGATAGTCTCGAATGACCGAGATCTGCAGTTCCTCGCGCGAGCCGAAGTGCGCGAAGACGCCGGACTTGCTCATGCCCGTGACCTCGGCCAGCAGGCCGATGGACAGGCCCTCGAGCCCCTTGTTGGCCGCCAGGCCCAGCGCCGCCTCGATGATCGTGGCGCGCGTCTGCAGACCCTTCTGCAGGGGGCGGGGCGGGCGGCGAAGAGCGCTTGCGTCGTTCACGGGATCTGCCGGGGCGAACCGGAGTGCGTTGAGTGCCTGCCGATCTGTCCGGTCGCCGGCTTCGCGGCATCGGGAATAAATCGAACGGTCGTGCTATTTTGCATAGGACCGGGCCCCGCGCCAATGCCGTCCAACACTTTTTTTAGGGTCGCGTTCCTAGAAAGGCAGGCACATCGTCACGAAACAGAAAGCCGACGGAACGATCGTGCGATTTCCATAGTGGTTAACGCGAAAGCGGCCTTCGAATCGGCTTCGGACGCCGGGATGGGGATGGCTGGTAGTCCGCCCAGTTGAGGTTTCATCCAGTAGTTGTATGCTTGCCTGTAGTGAAGGAGCGCCCCGGAAATGGATGTTCTGCAGCTGGACGTGTCGGGTAGGCCGCAGGCCTGGATGACGGTCAAGGAGGCCGCCATCCTGTATGCCTGCGACGCGGTCGCGTGGACGCTGGGCGATCCCTGCCACGTGCTGCGCGGCGGCATGCAGCGCGCCACGGGGCGGCAGTCGCGCATCGAGGTGCATTCCATCCTCGCGGTGCGCGGCAGCATCCCGTCGCGCGCCTGGCGCCAGGCGCCGGCCCTCACCAACGGCAAGCTGTTCGCGCGCGACCGCCACGTCTGCGCCTACTGCGGCAGCCGCCTGCCCGGCGACGAGCTCACGCGCGAGCACATCGTGCCGGTGTCGCGCCGCGGGCTCGACTCCTGGATGAACTGCATCACCGCCTGCCGCTCGTGCAACGGCCGCAAGGGCAACCGCTTGCCCGAGGAGGCCGGCATGGCGCTGATGTACCTGCCCTACGTGCCCAGCCTGCACGAGGACATGATCCTGCGCGGCCGCCGCATCCTGGCCGACCAGATGGAGTTCCTGCTCGCCAGCGTGCCGCGCAGCAGCCGCCTGCACGGGTGACGCTGCGGGCGGCAGCCTGAAGCCGGCCTGTGGTCCCCGCACACTTCTTTACGCACTGCGGGCACCGAGGGCAATTGCTTTGCTGCACAGTGGAGTCACCTGAGGGTTGTCAACGGCTGGCGACATGCCGCCGTTGCCAGCTCATCCCCGGAGAAAGAACATGTTCAAGCAACTCGTCCTGATCGCGGCCATCGCCGGCGTCGGTTCCCTGGCCGGCTGCGTCGTGGCCAATCCCAATGCGGTGAGCGCATATGACGCGCAGCGCATGTCGACCGTGATCGATGCCACGGTGCTGTCGGTGCGCCCGGTCACGCTGCAGGGCCGCGACAGCGGCGTGGGCACGGTCAGCGGCGCCGTCATCGGCGGCATCGCGGGCTCCAACGTCGGCGGCCCGCGCACGGGCGGCATCGTGGGCATCGCGGGCGCGGTCGTCGGCGGCCTGATCGGCAACGCGGTCGAGCGCGACGCCACCCAGCAGCAGGCGGTCGAGATCCTGCTGCAGCTCAAGAACGGCGACCGCCGCGCCGTCGTGCAGGGCATCGGCCCCGACAGCTTCGTACCCGGCGACCCGGTGATCCTGATCACCACCGGCGGCCGCACGCGCGTGATGCGCGCGCCGCCGGTCACCACCGGCAGCGCGCAGCCCGCGTACCCGGCGACGTATCCGGCCCCCGCGCCGCAGTGAGCGCGGCGGGGCCGCGGCGGGCGCACTTCGGGCGCCTCACGCCGTGAGCCAGTGACTCGAAAGAATGCGGGCTGCGGCTCGCATTTTTTCTTCCGGCGGTTCCGGAAGGCGCGAGGCCGCGGGAGAGAACGACCGTGCCCCACAAGATCGTCGTGACGCTGCATGGGATCCGCACGCGCGGGCAGTGGCAGAAGCAGATCACGCCCTACCTGGCCCGCCACGGGCTGATCCCGTACCACCTCGACTACGGCTTCTTCGGCCTGCTGTCGTTCCTCGTGCCGTGGGCGCGCGCCAGCCGCGTGCAGTGGCTGCGCGACGAGCTGCGCGACCTGATGGACCGCACCGGCGCGAAGCGCGTCAGCCTGATCGCCCACAGCTTCGGCACCTGGCTGGCGCTGGAGGTGCTCGAGGCCGAGAACGGCAACATCCGCTTCGACCGCGTCGTGCTCACCGGCAGCATCGTGCGGCGCGACTTCCCCTGGGGCGCGACGCTGATGCGCAAGCGCTGGATCCAGGCGCTGCGCAACGAACGCGCCACCGGCGACTGGGTGGTGCGCGCCGCCGAGCTGTTCTCGCGCCTGGCCGGGCCGGTCGCCGCGCGCGCGGGCGCCAGCGGCGCGCTCGGCTTCAACACCGCGTGCCCCGGCGTGCACGACCGCGCCGTCGCCGGCGGCCACAGCGAGGTGCTCAACATCGCCAACTACGACAAGTGGGCCCGCTTCATCGCCTACCCGCGCCTGCCCGACGACCACCTGCGGCGCGTGCGCAGGCTGGTGCAGCAGATCCGCGCCCTGGCGGCGGCGCGGCTGGGCGTCGACGCCGCGCTGGTGCGCGCCAACATCTTCGTGCCCGGCGCCAGCGCGCTGCGCATGATCCCCGGCGCGTGGGACAACATGCACTGGGCGCCCGAACACGACATCGAGCTGGAGCTCTACCACGGCTGCACCGGCTGCGCGTTCACCGACGGCACCCCGTTCTCGATCCGCCGCCTCGGCGCCGGCTGGACGGCCGGCGTGCTGCCGGGTCCGGAGCAGGCCAGGCTCGACCCGCGCCTGCAATGGGTGCTGTCGCTGCCGATCGGCCGCATCGACGCGCGCGACGAGCTCGCCGTGGCGCGCGACGTCGTGGGCGTGCTCAACGTCGACGGACTCGACAGCGTGCCGCCGCTGCTGCAGACTGCGGACGACCCGACGCTCAAGACCCTCGTGTTCGCGCTGTGGGCGTCGACGGAGAAAATCCGCGAATCGCTGGCCCTGGCCGACACCGGAGAACCGCTGCATGACGATTGACCGCCACGCGACGCATCCCGCCGCGACGACATCCCCCGGGGAGCTGGTGCAGTTCGTGTTCCGCTCGGCGCTGTCGTCCGGCCTGTTGAAGACCGCCCGCGAGATGCTGGACGCGGCGCCGAGGGAGCTCGCCGAGTCCTTCGAGCAGGCGGTGCGCCGCGCGGGGCTCGCATCCTGAGCAACGCGCACGCGCCAGTCGACGCGGCCACGCTGGCCGAGCTGGTGGCGCGCGCCCGCGCCGTGCTGCCCAACGCGCATGCGCCCTACTCCGACTTCCGCGTCGCCGCCGCCGTGCTCGACGAGCAGGGCCGCGTGCACCTGGGCGTCAACGTCGAGAACGCGTCGTACGGGCTCACGAACTGCGCCGAACGCGTGGCCATCGGCGCGGCCGTCGCGGCGGGGGCGAAGCGCATCCTGGCCGTCGGCGTCACCGCCGCGAAGCTGCACCCGATCTCGCCCTGCGGCGCCTGCCGCCAGGTGATCCGCGAGTTCGCCGACGCCGACGCGCCGGTGGCCAGCGACGCGGCCGACGGCAGCCTCGTCGTCACGACCACGGGCGCGCTGCTGCCGGGCGCGTTCCACTTCGAGGCCGACGTCTAGGGCCTGTTCACACTACATGCGCGCCCGCGCTGGGGCCCTGCGAGGCACAAGGCTAGGCGACGGCGAGGCGCGTGCCGGTGGCACGCAACGAGTCGGCAACGACGCCTTGTGCCTCGCAGGGCCCCAGCCCGCAGGGTGATCTCGGCAAAAGCCTTCCCGCCGCGTTGCAAATGCTCGCCGTGGCGCCGCCACGTCTGCGCTTTGCGCCTTGCGGGAAGGCTTTTGCCGAGTCACGCGGGCGCGCATGTAGTGTGAACAGGCCCTAGAGCTTCGCGGCCAGCTCCCGCAGCAACTGCGCCGCAGGAACGTCGCGGCAGCCGCGCGTGTCCTGCCCGGCCCACAGCGGCGAGAAGTCGCCGCGCCCGGCCTGCTCGGCGGCCGCACGCAGCGGCGCGACCGCGTTGACGGCCGACGGGAACGCCGGCGGCAGTGCGCTCATCGGCCCCAGCTCGCGCATCAGCCGGTTGACGATGCCGCGCGCGGGGCGGCCGCTGAACAGGTTGGTCAGCGCGGTGTCGCGTGCCGCCTCGCTGCGCAGCGCGGCGCGATGGACGGCGCTGGTGGTGGCCTCCGGGCACAGCAGGAAGACGGTACCGAGCTGCACCGCGCTGGCGCCCGCCTCCAGCGCGGTCGCGACGCCGTTCGCGGTGGAGATGCCCCCGGCGGCGATCACCGGCAAGCGCACGGCCTGCAGCAGGGAGGCGACCAACGGCAGCGTGCGCGGCTGCGCGTCCAGGCCGTAGCCCGGACCGTCGTCGAGGAACACGCCGCGGTGGCCACCGGCCTCCACGCCCTGGGCGACGATCGCGTCCACCCCGCGCGCCGCCAGCCACCGCCCCTCGGCCACCGTCGTGGCCGTCGCCCACACCTGGGCGCCGCTGGCCCGCACGCGCGCCAGCAGAGACGCCGGCGGCAGACCGAAATGAAAGCTCACGACCTCCGGCCGCAGCGCCTCCACTGCCGCAACGGCCTCCTCACCGAACGGCAGGCGGCCCGGGCCGGCCTGGATCGCCGATTCAGGCACGCCCAGTTCCTCGTAGTACGGCCGCAGTGCCGCGCGCCAGGCCGCCTCGCGCCGCGGATCGGGCGCCGGCACGACGTGGCAGAAGAAGTTCAGGTTCACCGGCCGGCCGCTGGCGCGACGCAGTTCGCCCACGGCATCGCGCAGCGCCTGCGGCGACATGGCCGCGCCCGGCAGCGACGCGAGGGCCCCCGCGCTCGCTGCAGCCGCGGCCAGCCCGACGCCCTGGAAGCCGGCCATCGGCGCCTGGACGATCGGCAGCTCCAGGCCCAGGCGAGCGGTCAACGAACGGGCGGCGGCGGGGGTCATCGGCCGATGTTGGCATCACCCGGTTTCCCGTGTCGTTGTCGGGGCATGGGCCTTGCCGTGTCTGGTCCATCGTCCACCGCATCCGGTGGACCCCGGACCAACCGTCAGGAGCCGTCATGCAACCCAAGCCCTTGACCCTGCTGTCAGCCGCCACCGTCGCGCTCGCCGCCGGCCTGGGCGCGCACGCCGCGGACACGGTCAAGCTGTTCCAGAAGAAGGTCGACAAGGGCGGCGACACCGAGCCCAAGTCCTGAGCGTCATCCGCGGGAGGCGCGGACGCCGCGTCTCCTTCGACCAGGAGCGACCATGCGCCAGATCGTCATCGCAACCTTCGACCGCCAGGCGGCCGCGCGCGCGGCCATCGCGGCGCTCGCCGACGAGCGCTTCGACCCGCGCCGCGTCCACGCCATCGAGACGCACGCCCCGGCCTTCGGCGGCGACGCGGCCGCGGCACCGGTCGCCGACGACAGCGTGGCCGACCACCTGCGCAACTTCTTCGCCGGGCTGCTGGGCATCGGCCACGACGTCGGCGCCTACGCCGCGGCGATGCGGCGCGGCGGCGCCGTCGTGCGCGTGGACGTCGACGACCGGCCGCAGGCCGCGCGCGCCGAGCTCGCGCTGGCCCGGGCGGGCGCGATCGACATCCAGCGCCGCGCGACGCACTGACCTGACGCGGCACGCGATCGCGGCAACGCGCTGACGCGGAGGGTGCGCCGCGCCCGCACCGACCCGCCAAGTGGCGTTTCCGAGCACAGGCAAGCGGCGACGCTTCCCGTATGCTCGCGCAGGATCCCGCTCGGCAGTACGGGAGTCGTCCGCTCCCATGAACTCCAGGCAACCGCAGCTCCAGGCGCAGCGCGTCAAGACGACCACCATGACGGTGGTCAGCTCGTTGCTGCAGGCCTTGCTGATCTGCCTGTTCGCGTCGGGCGGCAGCACCACCTGGACGGTGGCCGGCTGGTTCTTCGTCCTGAGCGTGGGCAGCACGAGCCTGTTCCTGCTGGCGGTGCTGCGCGGCTGGAACCTGCGCTTCAAGGACCGCTGGCTGCCGTGGGCGCAGCTGCTGTGCAACTACCTGATCCAGCTGATCTTCATCGTCGCCGCGCCGCGGCTGTGGATGGTCTTCCTGGCCTCGAGCCTGGTCTCGTTCAACTACGCGATGCTGGGCTTCACGCCGCAGCAGTTCCGCTGGACCTGGCTGGGCTTCGGCGCCACCACCGCGCTGGCGCTGTGGCTGGGCCGCGCGCGCTTCGCGTACCCCGAGCTGACGGACTTCAACATCGTGCTGATGTGGCTGTTCTTCTTCCTGGCGGTGCGCCGGCTGTCGCTGATCGGCATGCAGTTCAGCATGCTGCGCGCCGAGCTGTCGCAGCGCAACAAGCAGCTGACGCTGTCGCTGGCGCGCATCCAGGAGCTCGCCAGCCACGACGACCTCACCGGCGCGTTCAACCGCCGCCACTTCATGGAACTGCTGCAGGACGAGCGCGAACGCTCGCACCGCACGCGCCAGCCCTACTCGGTGGCGCTGTTCGACCTCGATCACTTCAAGACGATCAACGACCGCTTCGGCCACGGCGCCGGCGACGCGGTGCTGCGCGACTTCTGCACGCTGGTGCATGCGCACATGCGCGTGACCGACCGCTTCGCGCGCTGGGGCGGCGAGGAGTTCGTGCTGCTGATGCCCGTGACGACGCCGGTGGAGAGCGCCGCGCTGGCCGTCGAGCGCATCCGCAGCGCGGTGGCGTCGCAGGCCTGGACCGGCATCGCCGCGCTGCCGGACGACTTCCGCGTGACGGTGTCGGCCGGCGTGGCCACCAGCCTGCGGGGCGAGCCCGTCGAGGCGCTGGTGGCGCGCGCGGACGCGGCGCTCTACCGGGCCAAGGGCGCCGGACGCAACTGCTTCGTGACGGCGCCCTGAGCGGGTCCCCGGCTACTGGCCGGCGCGCCAGCTGGTGAAGAACAGGCCCGCCACGGCCACCGCCATCACCGCCGTCGCGGCCCAGCCGAAGAAGCGGTGGCGCAGGCTGATCGTGAATCGGCCCATCAGGCGCTTGGACTGCCCGATCCACATCATCACCACCATGATGGGCACCGAGATCACGCCGTTGACGATCGCGCTCCACACCAGCGCCTTGATCGGGTCGACCTCCAGCGTGCTCATGAGCGTGCCGATCAGCGTGGCCGCGATGATGATGGCGTAGAAGCCGCGCGCCTCGTGAAAGCCGCGCGACAGCCCCGCCTTCCAGCCGAAGGCCTCGCTCACCGCGTAGGCCGCCGAGCCGGCCAGCACCGGCACCGCCAGCAGCCCGGTGCCGATGATGCCGAGCGCGAAGATCGCGAACGCGAACTCGCCGGCCACCGGGCGCAGCGCCTCGGCCGCCTGCGACGAGGTCTGGATGTTGGTGACGCCGTGCTGGTTGAGCGTGACGCCCGTGGCGATCACGATGCACAGCGCGATCACGTTGGAGAAGATCATGCCGAACGACGTGTCCTGCTTGATGCGCGCCAGGTGCTCCGACGCGTATTCGGGGTGCTCGCGCAGCTTGGCGGCCTCGGGGCGGCGCGCGTTGTCCTCCACCTCCTGCGAGGCCTGCCAGAAGAACAGGTAGGGGCTGATCGTCGTGCCCAGCACGGCCACCACCATCGATGCGTAGTCGTTCATCGAGGTGCCGGCGGGGACGAAGCGCCACGGCGCCAGCCCCTCGATCGCCACCTGGCGCCACGGCACCGACACCGACAGGATGACGGCAACGTACGCGAACAGCCCCAGCGTGAGCCACTTGAGCACGCGCACCGTGCGCTCGTACGAGAACGCCACCTGGCCGACGATGGACAGCGCGCCGAAGCCGACCACGTAGACGATGGCGTGGCCGCCCGCGAGCAGGCGCACGGCCTCGCCCATCGCGCCGATGTCGGCCGCGATGTTGATGGTGTTGGCCGCCACCAGCAGGCCGACCAGCGCCAGCGTGAGCCAGCGCGGGCA
>DASQCX010000572.1:0-2115 GCA_035634455.1 Burkholderiaceae bacterium | reverse complement strand
CGGCGGCGCTCGCCGGCCTCGCGCTGGCCGGCTGCAACCGGCCGGACACGCCGGCCGACAAGAAGACGACCGCCGGCACCGAGCTGGACGACTCCGTCATCACCACCAAGGTCAAGACCGCGCTGATGACCGACGCCGCCGCCAAGGGCGCCGACACCAGCGTCGAGACGCGCCAGGGCCAGGTGCTCCTGAGCGGCTTCGTCGATTCGCGCGCCCAGGCCGACCGCGAGATCCAGCTCGCCAAGGGCGTCGAGGGCGTGCAGTCGGTGCAGGACAAGCTGATGGTCAAGGACGGCAAGTCCAGCGCCGGCAACGTGCTCGACGACTCGGTCGTCACGGTCAAGGTGAAGTCGGCGCTGATGGCCGACGAGCGCACCCGCGGCACGCAGTTCGCCGTCACCACCCAGAAGGGCGTCGTGCAGCTGAGCGGCTTTGTCGACAGCGCCGACGAGCAGGCCCGTGCGACGGCCGTCGCGAGCAAGGTCGAGGGCGTCCAGAGCGTCGTCAACGACACCAGCATCAAGAAGTAGCCGCACCACCGGAGAAGGCCATGCTCTACACCATCGCCGTCCTGCTCGCCCTCCTGTGGCTTGCCGGCATGCTCGCGTCGGTGACGCTGGGCGGCCTGATCCACATCCTGCTGGTGATCGCGATCATCGCGATCCTGTTCCGCCTGATCAGCGGACGCGGGATCTGAAGCGGCCGCGACGATCAGGCCCGCGCGGCCTTCAGCGCGCCGTGCACGCCGACGACCGCCTGCAGCACGCCGCCCGCGTCGCCCACCAGCGCCGCGCCGGCGAGGCCGACGACCGCGCTGGCGATGGCCAGGCGATCGTCGATCCGCTTGACGCCGCCGAGGAAGTCGTCGACCTGGCGCGCCGCGTCCCCGATCTGCGCGACGGCGTCGGCCGCCTGCGCGCCGAGCAGCGTGACGGCCCGGGCGCGCTGGTCGATGGCGCGCTGGTCGAGCGCCGTCTCGAGGTTGAGCGCGCGGGCGACGTCGGGCGCGGCCGGGTTGTCGCGGCGCCAGTTGAACAGCACGGTGGACGCGTGGCCGGCCGCGTCGGCCAGTTGCGCGATCGCGTCGGCGGTGTCGGAAGCGGTGGGGGCGATCATGGCGAGCCTCTCGATGGCGGTGTTCACAACGCCGCGGCGTCGTCGTTGATCGCCTGCACCTGGGCGACGAAGGCGGCGACCAGCTCGAGTCGGCGCGCGCCGCCGATCCTGTCGAAGTGGGCGATCAGGTCGGCATGCGCGGCGAGCAGCGCGTCGGCCGTCCGGTCGAACTCGCGCACGCGGCGCGCCTCCAGCTCGTTGGCGGCGATGTCGGCGCGCGCGGCGGTCTGCGCGAAGCGCCACGGCATGCGGGACTCGACGTCGGCCTGCGTGGGCGCGTCGGACGCGGCGACGAGGCGGCCGAGCTCGCCGGCCATGACGTCGCGCGTGTCGGCGAGCTGGCCGGCGTAGACCTGGCCGGCGTAGGTCTTCATCGCGTCGACGACCACGCGCAGCGCGTCCTGGTTGTCCTCCAGCGTGGCGCGGGTGAGCGACTGGACCTTGCCCTGCGTGGCCAGCGCCGCGGCGGCGCGCGCGATCCTGCCGGCCGCGCCCAGCTTCGCGCTGTCGAAGACGGGCGTGCCGTCGCGCGCCTCGATCTGGCGTGCGGCGCCGGACAGGCCCTTGAGCTCGCCGTCGAACACCGTCGGCTTCGTGCCCGACACCTTGGCCAGCGCCGTGGCGTAGTCGGCCAGCGCCTGGCCGAACAGCGCCGCGGTGGCGCCGGCCTCGCGCAGCGCCTTGCACTTGCTCGCGGCGGCACGCTGGGCCGCGGCGGCGTCGAACGCGCCGGGGTTGCCGAGCGCGGCGTAGCGCTCGCGCTGCTCGCAGCTCGCGCCCATGCCCACGGTGAACGGCTTGTAGACCGCGGCCAGACGGTTGGCGGCGGCGCCGAAGTCGGCCACCGGCTGCAGCTGCGCGGCGCAGCCTGCGAGCACGGACAGCGCGATCGCGGCCAGCGGCCCGGGCGCGCGCGAACGGATGGACATCGGCATCTCCCGCAAGTCTTGTCGTGGTGGCGGCGCAGTCTACGTGCGGGTCGCGCGCGGCGCATCGTTC
>DASQCX010000571.1:0-2161 GCA_035634455.1 Burkholderiaceae bacterium | reverse complement strand
CTGCAGCACGCCGAGGTCGGCGGCCATGCCGATGTGGATCTCCTGCACCGTGAAGAACGCGTCGGCGCTGCACACGCGCAGGTCGCAGGCCGCGGCGAGATCGAGCGCGCCGCCCACGCACGCGCCCTGCACGGCGCAGACGACGGGAAAGCGCGCGGCGTCCAGCGCGTCGAAGCAGGCCATCAGGCGGCGCAGCTGGGTCTGGAACGCGAGGCGCTTGCGCGCGCTGCCGGTGTCCAGCATGGCCTGCATCGCGCCGTCGGGCGCGAAGGCGTCGAGCGCCATGCCGGCCGAGAAGTGCCTGCCCTCGGCGCGCAGCAGCAGCACGCGCGTGTCGCCGGCGTCGTCCAGCGCCTGCACCGCGGCGCGCAGCGCCGGGAAGAACGCCGGCGCCATCGTGTTCATGCGGTCGGGCCGGTTCAGCACCAGCTCGGCGATGCCGGTGGCGGGGTCGTGATCCAGGCGGAAGAAATCGTTCATGGCGTCGCTCCGGTGGCCAGCCCCGAGTATCGACGGACGCGCGTTCAGGCCGGCGCCACGTGGCGCACGCGCTTGCCGAACAGGCGGTTCGCGTGGGACTCGCCCTCGAAGCTGTACATCGTCTCGCCGAGGTCGTCGTAGCCGCAGCGCGGATAGAAGCGCAGCGCGCGCTGGTTGCCGACCCACGTCGTCAGCCACAGCATCTCGGCGCCGCGCGCGGCGGCGGCCTTCTCGGCGTGGCGCAGCAGGTCGCGGCCGACGCCGCGGCCGGTGAAGGGCTCCTGCACGTAAAGGTGTTCGAGCTTGGCCACCGCGGCGTCCGGCAGGCCGTCGTGGCGCGCCTGGTTGTCGACCAGCGAGAACGCGACCATGTGACCCGCGCATTCGGCCACCAGGATCGTCATGCCCGGGTCGGCCAGCAGCGCCTCGTAGCGGGCGACCGAATGGTTGGCGAGCGCCTCGCGCGCCAGCGCGTCGCGGAGGCCCAGGCGGGCATAGGTATCGAGGAAGACCTGCGTGGACAGCACGCCCAGGCACAGGGCGTCGTCGGCGCGCGCGGGCCGGATCGTGATGGGGGAGGTGGTCGCCATGCGGTGGGATCGTCGTTGCAGCCGCGCAGCATAGCCTGCCGGCGGTGGCGATCCGGATGGCCGGACGCGGGCCGCGCCCCTACACTGCCGCGCATGCAAACCGTGACCACCGACGACGGCCTCGTCCTCCACACCCGCACCTGGCCCGCGGCCAACCCGAGCCGCGGCGTCGCCGTGTTCGTGCACGGGCTGGGCGAGCACATCGATCGCTACGACCACGTCGCGCGCCGGCTCAACGGCCTGGGCTTCACGGTGGTCGGCTACGACCATCGCGGCCACGGCCGCTCGCCCGGCCCGCGCGGCGGCATCCCGAGCGACGACGCGCTGTGCGCCGACCTCGGCCGCGTGCTGCGCGCCGCGCGCGCGAGCGTGCCCGGCCCGCTGACGCTGCTCGGCCACAGCCTGGGCGGCCTGATCGCCGGCCGCTTCGTGGCCGAGGGCCTGGCCGCGACGCCCGCGCCGTGGTGGTGCCGCGTCGACGCCCTGGTGATGTCCTCGCCCGCGCTCGACCCCGGCACGAACGCCGTGCAGAAGCTGCTGCTGGCCGTGGTCGCGCCGCTGCTGTCGAACCTCGCGGTCAACAACGGCCTGAAGGTGGACTGGATCTCGCGCGACGCCAGCGTCGTCCAGGCCTACGCCGCCGACCCGCTGGTGCACGACCGCATCACCGGCCGCCTGGGCCTGTTCGTGGCGCGGCAAGGTCCGGCGGTGATCGCCGCCGCGCCGCGCTGGACGACGCCCACGCTGCTGATGTGGGCCGGCGCCGACCGCTGCGTCGCGCCCGCGGGCAGCGCCGCCTTCGCCGCGGGCGCGCCGCGCGACGTCGTCACGGCGCGCGAATGGCCGGGCCTGTTCCACGAGATCTTCAACGAGCCCGAGCAGGAGCAGGTCCTGTCCGCGCTGGACGCCTGGCTGGGCACCGCCGTGCCCGACCGCCTGGCTGCATGAGCTTGGGGTCAGGTCTTGCCTTTTGCCCCTCGAGGGCAAAAGGCAAGACCTGACCCCCAACCGCAGGGCAGACCCCTCCTCGCGCTGGCGCGAGATGATGGGCGCACAATGGCGGGCCTTACAGAGACTTGATCGCCGCGCAT
>DASQCX010000570.1:0-9968 GCA_035634455.1 Burkholderiaceae bacterium | reverse complement strand
CGAGTGGCCGATCGCGCTGCTGCTGACGGTGGTGTGGGTGATCTACGCGATCGTGTTCTTCGGCACGATCGGCATCCGCAAGGTGCGCCACATCTACGTGGCCAACTGGTTCTACGGCGCGTTCATCATCGCGGTGGCGCTGCTGCACGTGGTCAACGCGGCAAGCATCCCGGTGAGCCTGTGGAAAAGCTACTCGGCGTACGCCGGGGTGCAGGACGCGATGGTCCAGTGGTGGTATGGCCACAACGCGGTCGGCTTCTTCCTGACCGCCGGCTTCCTCGGGATGATGTACTACTTCATCCCCAAGCAGGCCGAGCGCCCGGTCTACAGCTACCGCCTGTCGATCGTCCACTTCTGGGCGCTGATCTTCACGTACATGTGGGCCGGCCCGCACCACCTGCACTACACGGCGCTGCCCGACTGGGTGCAGAGCGTGGGCATGATGTTCTCGCTGGTGCTGCTGGCGCCGAGCTGGGGCGGGATGATCAACGGCATCATGACCCTGTCGGGCGCCTGGCACAAGCTGCGCGACGACCCGATCATGAAGTTCCTGATCGTGAGCCTGTCGTTCTACGGCATGTCGACCTTCGAGGGTCCGATGATGTCGATCAAGACGGTCAACGCGCTGTCGCACTACTCGGACTGGGGCATCGCGCACGTGCACTCGGGCGCGCTCGGCTGGGTCGGCCTGATCACGATGGGCTCGCTGTACTACCTCGTGCCGCGCATGTTCGGCCGGACGCAGATGTACAGCGTGCGCGCGATCGAGCTGCACTTCTGGATCGCGACCATCGGCATCGTGCTCTACATCGCCTCGATGTGGATCGCGGGCGTGATGGAGGGCGTGATGTGGCGCAGCGTCAACAACGACGGCACGCTCGCCTACAGCTTCGTCGAGGTGGTCAAGGCGACCTTCCCGTTCTACGTCGTCCGGCTGGGCGGCGGCGTCATGTACCTCGCGGGCATGCTGGTCATGGCCTGGAACGTCTGGAAGACGGCGACCAGCGGCCGCTACCAGCCCGTGCGCATCCCGCTGGCCGTCGCCAACGCCTGAACTTCGAGAAGGAAACCAACATGGCCAACGATGCCGCGGCGAGCAAGACCGGGTTCTCGCACGCCAGGATCGAGACGAGCAACTTCCTCATGATCGTGCTGATCCTCGTGGTCGTCGCGATCGGCGGGCTGGTCGAGATCGTCCCGCTGTTCTTCCAGCGCTCCACGACGCAACCGATCGAGGGACTCAAGCCCTACACGGCGCTGCAGCTCGCCGGGCGCGACGTCTACCTGCGCGAGGGCTGCTACGGCTGCCACTCGCAGATGATCCGCCCCCTGCGCGCCGAGACGCTGCGCTACGGCCACTACTCGATGGCCGGCGAGTCGGTCTGGGACCACCCGTTCCAGTGGGGCAGCAAGCGCACCGGTCCGGACCTGGCGCGGGTCGGCGGCAAGTACAGCGACGAATGGCATCGCCTCCACCTGGAGAACCCGCGCGACGTGGTGCCCGAGTCCAACATGCCGGCATACCCGTGGCTGCTCAAGGGCAAGGTCGATCCGCAGGGGATGGCGCCCCGGATGCAGGCCCTGCGCCACGTGGGCGTGCCCTACACCGACGCCGACATCGCTGGCGCCGCCTCCGAGGTCGATGGAAAGACCGACGAGGACGCCCTCATCGCCTACCTGCAGGTGCTCGGCACCGCGCTCAAGTGAGGAGCCTCGCGATGGACCTCGATCTCCTGCGCTACGCCGTCACCGTCCTGTCCTTCGTGCTGTTCGTCGGCATCGTCGCGTGGGCCCTGTCCCCGCGCAACCGCCCCGCGTTCGACGAAGCGCAGCAACTGCCCTTCCTCGATTCCGGAGACGCGCAATGAGCGACTTCTTCTCCGCCGGCTGGTCGATCTACATCGCCGTCGCCACGCTGGCCGGCCTGCTCGGCTGCCTGGCGCTGCTGATCGTCACCAGCCGCGCCCGGACCAACCCGAAGAACGACACCGGCCATGTGTGGGACCACGACCTGCGCGAGCTGAACAATCCGATGCCGCGCTGGTGGATGGTGTTGTTCGTCCTCACGATCGTGTTCGGCTTCGGATACCTCATCCTGTACCCGGGACTCGGCAGCGCCAAGGGCCTGCTGGGCTGGAGCAGTGCCGCGGCCTATCGGGACGAACAGGCGCAGGCGGACGCGCAGCTCGCCGCCGTCTACGCCAGGTACGCCTCGACCGCCGCGCCCGCGCTCGCGCGCGACAAGGGCGCCATGGCCATCGGCGAGCGCCTGTTCATGAACAACTGCTCCGGCTGCCACGGCTCCGACGCGCGCGGCGGCAAGGGCTTCCCGAACCTGACTGACACCGACTGGCTCTACGGCGGCAGCCCCGAGACCATCGTCGAGACCGTCACCCACGGCCGCCAGGGCACGATGCCGCCGATGGCCACGGCCGTGGGAAGCGCCGACGACGTCGCCAACGTGGCCGAGTACGTGCTCAGCCTTTCCAACAGCCCGCACGACGCCGCGAAGGCCGAGGCAGGGCGCGCCAAGTTCATCGTCTGCGCCGGCTGCCACGGTGTCGACGGCAAGGGCAACCAGGCCGTCGGCGCGCCCAACCTGACCGACAACATCTGGCTGCACGGATCGGGTCGCGCGGCCATCGTCCGGATGATCAACAACGGCAAGACCAACGTCATGCCGGCCCAGGAGCGCCGCCTGACGCCCGCGCAGATCCACGTGGTCGGCGCGTACGTGTGGAGCCTGTCGAACAGCCCCGCCGGCAACTGAGCATCGGACCACGCGCATGAGCAGCGATCCAGGCGCCGCCTGCGCCGCCCCGGCCCGCAAGGTGATTCCGATCGCCGCCGAGGCGGCGACCGGGCTGTACCGCGCGGAAAAGAAGATCCACCCGCGCGAGATCCGCGGGCGCTTCGCCACCTGGCGCTGGATCCTCGTGGCCGCCACGCAGCTGGCCTTCTACGGCCTGCCCTGGCTCGAATTGAACGGCCGCCAGGCGCTGCTGCTGGACCTGGCTGCGCGGCGCTTCTACATCTTCGGGCTGGTCCTGTATCCGCAGGACTTCGTCTACCTGGCCGCGTTGCTGATCGTCAGCGCCTATTCCCTGTTCCTGTTCACGGCGCTGGCAGGACGCCTGTGGTGCGGCTTCGCCTGCCCGCAGACCGTCTACACGGAGATGTTCCTCTGGATCGAGCGCCGCTTCGAAGGCGACCGCAGCGCGCGCCTGCGGCTCGACGCGGCGCCCTGGACCGTCGACAAGGCCTGGCGCAAGACGGGCAAGCAGGCCGCCTGGATCGCGCTGGCGCTGTGGACGGGCTTCACCTTCGTCGGTTTCTTCACGCCGATCCGCACGCTCGCGCACGAAAGCGCGGCGCTGTCCTTCGGCGCCTGGGAATGGTTCTGGATCCTGTTCTACGGCTTCGCGACGTACGGCAACGCCGGCTGGATGCGCGAGCAGGTCTGCAAGTACATGTGCCCGTACGCGCGCTTCCAGAGCGCCATGTTCGACCGCGACACCATGATCGTGACCTACGACGGCGCCCGCGGCGAGCCGCGCGGACCGCGCGCCAAGACACTGGCGCACGCCGACCTGCGCGCGGCCGGCAAGGGCGAGTGCATCGCCTGCACGATGTGCGTCCAGGTCTGCCCCACCGGGATCGACATCCGCGAGGGCCTGCAGTACGAGTGCATCGGCTGCGCGGCGTGCATCGACGCCTGCGACGCCGTGATGGACAAGCTCGACTACCCGCGCGGCCTCATCCGCTTCGCGACGGAGAACGGCCTCGAGCGCGGCTGGACCCGGGCGCAGATGCTGCGGCGCCTGCTGCGGCCGCGCGTGCTGGTCTACGGCGGCGTCCTGCTGGCCATCGTGATCGCGATCTCCACCAGCCTCACGCTGCGGCGTCCGTTCCGGGTCGACGTCCTGCGCGACCGCGGCACGCTCGCGCGCGAGGTCGACGGCGGCCGCATCGAGAACGTCTACCGGCTGCAGGTCATGAACGCCAGCGAGTCGCGCCAGCGCTTCCACGTCTCGGTCTCGGGCCTGGACGGCATCGCCATCGCCTCCGATCCCGAGCTGGAGGTCGACGCCACCGGCGAGCGCGCGCTCGCCGTGCGCGTGCAGGTGCCGCCCGAGGCGGCCGGCCAGGCCGGGCCCGGCGTGCGGACTATCCGCTTCGCCATCCGCCGCGACGGCGACGGCGGCGACCCGCTGGTCGAGCGCTCGACCTTCCTGATTCCCCGCTGAACGAGGAGACCGCCATGTCCCGCCCCATCCCCGCCGTCGTCCCCACCGCGCCACTGCCCTGGTGGCGCTTCCCGACCGGCTGGCTGGCGCTCGGCCTGCCGCTGGTCGCCGTCGCGGCGTCGACGCTGTCGGCCGTGATCGCGATCCGCGGCGCCGACCCCGTCGTCGACGCCCGCCGCGCCGCCGCGCACCAGGCGGCCGACGAGCAGGCGGAGCACGGCCCGCAGGCCGAGGCGTCGCTGCCGGCGGAAGTCGCGCGCAACCACGCGTCCATGCGCAAGTGACGCCGCGGCGTCCCCGACGAGAGGAGAAGACATGTTGCTTCGCATCCTCCCCATCCTCTGGCCGTCGTTCCTGATGGCGGCCGTCCTGGACGGCGTGGTGTTCTCGGCGTTCGATCCCGCGCAGACCGGCCTCGAGCGGGATCTGACGCCGCTGGGCGTCTACTCGCTGGGCTTCCTGCTGTTCTGGAGCGTCATCTCGTGCGCGAGCGGCATGACCGCGCTGCTCGTCGTCGAGCGGGACGAGACCCCGGCGCCTTGACGCAGCGCAACCGGCAGGTGCCCGCGCCGCCGCACCATGCGGGCATGAACGAATCCATCGCCGCGCCGGAACTGCGCCCTCCCGTGCCGTCCGAATCCCTGCTGCGCCGCATGCAGGGCCCGGGACCGCGCTACACCTCCTACCCGACCGCCGACCGCTTCGGCGAGGACTTCGGCGTTCCCGAGCTGGAGCGCGAGCTCGCCGCGCGGCGCGAACGCTCCGATGCCGGCGTCTGCGCCCCGTTGTCCGTGTACGTGCACGTGCCGTTCTGCGAATCCGTCTGCTACTACTGCGCCTGCAACAAGGTGATCACGCGGCACCACGAGCGCGCGGCCGAGTACCTCGACGCGCTCGACGTCGAGGTCGCGCTCGTCAACGGCCAGGTCGGCGCCTGCCGCACGGTGTCCCAGCTCCACCTGGGCGGCGGTTCGCCGACGTTCCTGACGGACGCCGAGCTCGACCGCCTGATGGGCACGATCCGCCGCTCGTTCTTCCTCGCGCCCGGCGCCGAGCTCTCGATCGAGGTCGACCCGCGCACGGTCGACGCCGGGCGCCTGGCGCACCTGCGCGCGCTCGGCTTCAACCGCATCAGCTTCGGCGTGCAGGATTTCGACCCCGAGGTGCAGCGCGCCGTGCATCGCGAGCAGCCGTTCGAGCTGGTGCAGACGCTGATGCGCTCGGCGCGCGAACTCGCCTTCGAATCGATCAACGTCGACCTGATCTACGGGCTTCCGCGCCAGACGCCGGAGACGTTCCGGCACACCCTCGTGCAGGTGGCCGGACTGCGGCCGGATCGCATCGCGCTGTACGGCTACGCGCACCTGCCCGAGCGCTTCAAGCCGCAGCGCCGCATCCATGCCGCGGAGCTGCCCGACGGCCCGCGTCGCGTGGCCATGCTGGGCGACGCGCTGGCGATCTTCCGCGCGCAAGGCTACGAATACATCGGCATGGATCACTTCGCGCTGTCGACGGACACGCTCGCGACCGCGCGGCGCGAAGGCCGGCTGCACCGCAACTTCCAGGGCTACAGCACGCACGCGGACTGCGACCTGATCGGGCTGGGCGTCTCCGCGATCGGCCGCGTGGGCGACTGCTTCTACCAGAACGAGAAGACGCTGGACGCCTACTACGGCGCGCTCGAGCGCAGCCGGCTGCCGGTCGCGCGCGGCTTCGTCCTCGACGCCGACGACCGCGTGCGCAGCGACGTCATCATGGCCCTGATGTGCCACGGGCGGGTCGACTTCGACGACATCCAGCAGCGCCACGGCATCGACATCCGGACCGCCTTCTCCGGCGAGCTGGCGCGGCTCGCGCCGCTGGTGGCCGACGGCCTGGTCGAGCTGCGCGGCGACGGCATCCGGGTGACGGCCACCGGCTGGTACGTGGTGCGCGCGATCGCGATGGTCTTCGATCGCCACCTGCGCGAGGGCGCGAAGTCCGCGACCTTCTCGCGCCTCGTGTGATGAACGCGTCGCTGGTCGCCGCCGGCCTCGCGCTCGGCGTCGCCGCGGCGCCCCATTGCGCGCTGATGTGCGGCGCGCCCTGCGCGGCCGTGACCCGTGGCCGGGCACGCGAAGGCGCCCTGTTCCATCTGGGCCGGCTCGCCGGCTACTCGGCGGCGGGCGCCGTCGCCGCGGGTGCCTGGGCCGTCGTGGCCGCATGGGTGCAGGCGCGGGCCTGGCTCGCACCGCTCTGGACGCTCGTCCAGCTCGCCTTCCTGGCGCTGGGCCTGTGGTGGCTCGCGACGGGCCGGATGCCCGCGCGCCTGCAGCGCGACGGCCCCTGCCCCGCCGCGGTCGCACGGCCCGGCTCCCCCTGGCGCGCGACCGCCGCCGGAATGGCCTGGGTCGCCTGGCCCTGCGGCGTGCTGCAGGGCGCACTGCTGCTGGCCACGCTCGGCGGCAACGCGCTGGCCGGCGCCGCCGTGATGGCCGCCTTCGCGCTCGCCTCGGGGCCGGCGCTGCTCGCCGCGCCGGCCTTGTGGAGCGCCTGGCGCCGTCTCGCCGGGCGCGCCGCCGCCGATGTCCAGGCCCTGGGTTATCGCATCGCCGGCGGCGCGCTGGCCGTCACGGCGTCCATCGCGCTGGTCCACGCCGTGCACGAACGCATCGCGGCGCTCTGCCGCGTCTGAGGCGATGCGTGTTCAGCGATCGACGAAGGCCCGTTCGACGACATAGCTCCCCGGCGCGCCCGCATGGCCTTCCGAGAAGCCGACGCCCTCGAGGACGGCGCGCGTATCGGAAATCATGGCGGCGCTGCCGCACAGCATGCAACGGTCCGAGGCCGGGTCGAGAAGCGGCAGCCCGAGTCCCGATTCCAATGCGCCGCGCTCGATCAGGTCCGGGATGCGGCCGCTCCGCTCGAACGGCTCGCGGGTGACGAGCGGGCAGTACAGCAGCTGCGAGCGGACGGCTTCGCCTAGGTAGGGGTGGCGCGGCAACTCCTCGCGCAGGAGGTCGGCATACGCGAGCTCGCGGACCCTGCGCACGCCGTGCACCAGCACCACGCGCTCGAACCGCGCATAGGTCTCGATGTCGCGCACGATGCTGAGGAACGGCGCCAGGCCGGTGCCCGTGGCCAGCAGCCACAGCGTGCGGCCCGGCGCCAGGTTGTCCAGCAGCAGCGTGCCGGTCGGCTTGGTGCCCAGCAGGACCTTGTCGCCGCACCGGATGTGCTGCAGGCGCGAGGTCAACGCGCCGTCGGGCACCTTGATGCTGAAGAACTCGAGCTCCGATTCGTACGCCGAGCTGGCGATGCTGTAGGCCCGCATCAGCGGTCGCCCGTCGACCATCAGGCCCAACATCACGAACTGGCCGCTGGTGAAGCGGAACCCGGGGTCGCGTGTCGTGGTGAAGGAGAACAGGCGCTCCGTCCAGTGGCGCACGGACAGCACCGTCGCCTCGTTGCAGGTTCCCATCGATATGGCTCCAGGTTGTGCCAAGCATCCCACTTCCCGGCCCGGCTGTCGTTGCGCCAGAGCAAGACGCGGCGATCGGTCGAAGCCGGCCGCTGCGAGCGCCTGCCAGGCTCAGCGTCCGTGCACGTACGTGCCTGGAGCAGCGCCAAGCACAGGCAAGGCGTCGCCCCCCATGGCCGGCGGCCGCGCACGCTTCCTCGTCCCGTGCGACACGAGCCACCGCTGCCATGCCGGCCACCACGATCCCTCCTCGATCGCGGTCTCCGCCATCCATTCGTCGGCCGGCAGGTGCGGCGTGCCGGGCGCCCGCGTGCGGATCCGGAAATGCCGATGCGGATGTCCGGGCTCGTCGACGATGCCCGCGTTGTGCCCGCCGTTGCACAGGACGAAGGTCAGGGGCGCGTCGGTGAGATCGTGCAGCTTGAAGACGGAGCGCCAGGGCGCGACGTGGTCGGACTCCGTGCCGACGACGAAGATCGGCAGCCGCAGCCGATGCAGGCTGACCGGATGGCTGTCCACGTCGTAGCGCCCGCAGGCCAGGTCGTTGTCGAGGAACAGGCGGTGCAGGTATTCGGAGTGCATGCGATACGGCATGCGGGTGGCGTCGGCGTTCCACGCCATGAGGTCGCTCGGCTTCGGCCGCTCGCCCATCAGGTACTCGCGGATGACGCGGGACCACACGAGGTCGTTGGAGCGCAGCATCTGGAACGCCCAGGACATCTGCGCCGCCGTGAGGGTGCCGTGCTGCCACATCAGGCTGTCCAGCATGTGCACCTGAGCGGGGTCGATGAACAGCGCCAGCTCGCCCGGTTCGCTGAAGTCGGTCTGCGCCGCGAACAGCGTCATGCTGCGCAGGCGATCGTCGCCCGCGCGCGCCATCGCCGCGGCGGCGATCGCCAGCAGCGTGCCGCCCAGGCAGTAGCCGACCGCGTGGACGCGGCTGCCCGGCACGATGCGCCCCACCGCGTCGAGCGCCGCCATCACGCCAAGGCGCCGGTAGTCGTCCATGCCGAGCTCGCGGTCGTCCGCGTCGACGTTGCGCCACGACAGGCAGAACACGGTGTGCCCCTGCGACACCAGCCAGCGCACCAGCGAATCGTGCGCGGACAGGTCGAGGATGTAGAACTTCATGATCCAGGCGGGCACGACGAGCACCGGCTCCGCCTCGACCTGGTCCGTCGAGGGCGAGTACTGGATCAGCTCGGCCAGCTCGTTGCGCATCACGACCTGCCCCGGGGTCGCGGCGACGTCGCGGCCGACGACGAACGGCCCCTCCTCCTGCGGCGCGAGGCCCGCCGCGCGGGCGGCATCCTCCCACCAGTGCATGGCGCCGACCCACAGGTTGCGGCCGCCCTGGGCGAGCGTCCGTCCGAGCACCTCGGGATTCGTCCACGGCAGGTTGGAAGGCGACATCATGTCCAGCAGCTGGCGCGCGGCGAACGCCGCCACGGCCTCGTGGTGCGGCGTCGTCCCGGGCACGCCGCGCGTGGCCTCGCTCCACCAGGACTCCGTCCGCACGAACGCCGTCGCGATCGCCTCGAACAGCGGCAACCGCCACCCGGCGCCGCGAAACCTCGGGTCGCCGCTGGCGTCCGCGGGACAGCTCCAGTCGTGCAGGGCCAGCTGGGCCCGCTTGCCCGGCGCGGCCGCCAGGTGCAGCGCCCAGTCGAACCAGGCGAGCGCCAGCCCTTCCGGCGACAAGCCGCCGGAGGCTTGTCCGATCTGCGCCTCGCGGAGCCGGTCGAGGTCGCGCCAGACGGCGCCCGCATCCGACGCCGGGGCCATGTCCATCGCGGCGGGCGGCGCCGCGTCGACGGCCCCGCGAGCGCGCCCGCGTCGGTTGCGGCTCATGCGATCTGGACGGGCCGCATGGCCGCGCTGGCCATCCAGGGGACGACCCAGGCCGCGGCGAGATCGACGTCGCGTTCCGGCATGGACTCCGGCGTCGCGGGCCGTCCCAGGTCGAGCAGCATCTTGACGGCTTCCATCTGGCACTGCATCCACGCCGACAGCCACTCGCCCTGCGTCCGCGCCGCGTCGTCGAAGGCCTCCTGCAGGCCGGCGCCCGTGAGCTCCCCCCATTCGGCCCACGTCTGCGCCGACGCGGCTCGCGTGGCGACGTTCTGCAGCAGCGCTCCCCATCCCGCGAGGCTGGCGGCTTCGATGCGCTCGACCTGGCGCAGCCATTCGGCGTAGCGCGACAGGAGCGCGTCGTGGTAGACGGCCTCCTTGCCATCCGCGACCGGCGGATCCGCCTGCTC
>DASQCX010000569.1:0-1919 GCA_035634455.1 Burkholderiaceae bacterium | reverse complement strand
CCCTGGCCGCGGGCGCGCTGGGCCAGCACGCCCACCAGCAGGCTCATCGCGTGCAACGGCTGGCGCAGGTCGTGGCTGGCCGAGGCGAGAAAGCGCGTCTTGGCCACGTTGGCCTGCTCCAGGGCCTGGGTCTTGACCGTGAGTTCGCCGACGAGCCGCCTGTTCTCGAAGGCGAGCTCGATGGCGCGCATGAAGCTGCGGTGGAACGTGCGCCCGAATCCGATCAGCGCCCACATCAACGCGCCGAAGCCGGCCGCGATGCCCCAGTCGATGGCGCCGCCATGGAGCGCGTAGATGGCGCACAGGCAACCGAGGCCCGCGAGCTGGAAGCCGTAGAGCATCGGCGGGTGGTGCGCGTGGAAGATGCATCCCGTCGTGAAGATCACGCTCAGGGCCAGGGCGACGAAGCACTCGTGGGCGAAGTCGTCCGGCCGCACCAGCAGCACGCACGAGGCCCAGGCGAGGCCGAAGACCACGGCCAGCCAGGGGCACCAGGCGAGGAACCCGGCGTCCGTGGTCCGCCTGAGCAGGCGGGGGATGGCGAGCCGCAGCCCCAGCAGCAGCGCCATGCCGCCCACCCACGCGGCGAGCCCGCGGGGATCGGTGTGCGCGTGTTCCACCAGCGCGATGACCATGACGACGCCGGACGATCCCAGCGTGTCGGCCAGGTTGCCTTCCGTCAGCAGCCGGCGCTTCTCGCCCGCGATGGCCGACGCGAGCGTGCCGGGGGCTGTTTCAGATGTCATGGCATCTCGGGCAAGGGACGCCGCGCCGTGGTCTTGGCGGCTCGGCGCGGGCCGCGTCGGCTCGGAGGCCCGCGGGCGAGCCCCCATTGTCCGCCGCCGCGCGGTCAGGGCTGCTGCACCGAGAACATGAACTGCTTCTGCGCCGGGCGCAGCAGGGCGTTCAAGCCCATGCCGCGCACGGGCAGGGTGGTCCACTCGCTCACGTTGACGACCGTCGTGCCGTCGGTGCCGGTCACCGTCGCGGCGGCGCGGAAGTTGTAGCCGCTGCGCGGGTCGTCGAGCTGCACCGTCTCGACGTGCTCGTCGGTGCCGCCCACCGTCTTGGCCAGGCGCGTGTAGCTCGCGCCCGAGGCGTCGACGCTCTGCACCGTGTTGGTCGATTCGGTGAGCGACGGCGTGGCCAACAGAGCGTTGGTGTAGCGCAGGTCCCAGGTGGTGGTCACGCGGCCGACGGCGGGCGTGTCCACCGCGTGCGCCGGCGTGCGGATCTCGAAGCTGCCGTCGCCGTCCACGTTGACCATCATCAGGTCGCCGCTGCCCGAGCGGTAGGCGAAGGTGCGCGAGCCGGCCACGGTGCTGCCGGCGGGGAAGGCGTCGAAGCCGCCGGCGGCGTCCACCTGGAAGCTCGGCAGGCCGCCGGTGACGGCGTTGCAGGTGGCCACGTTCCAGTCGCCGGCGTCGCCGCAGGTCGAGACACCGCTGAGGGTGCCGGTGGCGCTGAACGTGCCCGACGCCGTGGCGCCGACGTACGCGGACGTGCCGTCGTACTGCAGTCCCAGCGTGTTCCAGGCGCCGGCCAGCTCGGCCAGCGCGTGCGCCTGCACGGGGAACGCGATGGCCGGCGTGTACGTGGCGCTGCCCGGGTCGTACGAGCGCACCGCGACCACGCCCGCCTTCGAGACGACGAGGTCGGACAGGCCCGTCTCGTCCGTGAACCGGCAGGCCTCGGTGGCGTGCGCCGTGAGCTGGCCGCTGCTGCCGTCGGTATAGACGATGGCCAGGGTGGCGGCGTCGATCGTGACGATGCCGCTCTGGTCGGCGAGCGTCGCGCCGGCCTGCGGCATCACGACCTGGTAGCGGCCGCTGCGCAGCGCGGCGCAACTGGCGGCGGCGGGCTTGAGCAGCAGGTCGGCCGGCAGCGAGGCCTTGGCCGTCGTGGCGGGCGCGGGCGCC
>DASQCX010000568.1:0-4877 GCA_035634455.1 Burkholderiaceae bacterium | reverse complement strand
AAGCTTTGACCTCACCGTACCGGCACTCGGGGCCGCTGAGAAAGCGGCTCCGAACACGGCCTGCGGCGCCCGGAAAGTCGGTGACAGAGAAAGCCCATCGCCCCCGGAGCGCCCCAATTGGTGCGGTCCAAAGAAAAAGGGCTCACATTGCTGCGAGCCCTTTGACTACTTGGCGGAGAGGGTGGGATTCGAACCCACGGTACCTTGCGGTACGCCTGATTTCGAGTCAGGTACAATCGACCACTCTGCCACCTCTCCTGATTCGGTGCCGCTGGTCAATTGAGCGGAGTCCGTGACTCTAGCACGGATTTTGGAGGTCGGCAAGATTTGAAGCGCAGGCAGCGCGCGAGCGGGACGCCGCGCGGGCCTGGTTTCTCAGATCCCGAAGCGCAGGAAGGTCACCCGCAGCTTGCCGTCGACGACGCGCACGTCGCGCACCGCCAACTTGGCGAGGGCCTCGCGGGCGGAGTCGCCGCGCAGGGTGTAAATCGGATGGCCTTGCAGCGCGCGGCGCAGGGCGTCGGGGCCGCGTTGCTTGACCACCTGCACCATGTCGGGCGAGACGCCGGTGAGCGCGAACTTGTCGA
The DNA here is from genome assembly GCA_035634455.1 of Burkholderiaceae bacterium. Taxonomy (GTDB): domain Bacteria; phylum Pseudomonadota; class Gammaproteobacteria; order Burkholderiales; family Burkholderiaceae_C; genus Scleromatobacter. The sequence continues at coordinate 4,290 of DASQCX010000568.1, read as the reverse complement.
CCTGCACGTCGTCCAGGAAGAAGTCGCCCTGGTAGCGCACGTAGCGCAGCACGCCGGAGAACGTGACCTGGCCGGGCATCTCGTGGTGGCCCAGCGTCACCAGGATGTCGGCGGACAGGCCGATGCGCGGCGAGCCCTCGGCGAGCGCGACGGCGGGGTGGCTCAGCGTCACGCAGGCCACCATCAGCGAGCAGTGCTTCTGCGGGAAGTACGCGTCGAGGCGGCGCTGCAGCTGGGCCTGGTCGATGTCGATGGAGGCCTGCGGCATGAACATCACGACGGCCCACCACGCGATGGCGCCCAACGCCGCGACCACGCCCAGGCCGATCGCGACGCGCCGTCCGTTCATGGGGTGGACGCGTCGGCCGGCGAGCGCGCCGGCGATTCGAGGCGGCGGTTGTACGCGGCGCCGTACTTCACGCCCAGCAGGATGCCCGCGACGTCGCACAGGATGTAGAGCAGCGTCAGGTCGCTGACGCCGGCGTCGTCCAGCAGCAGGCCGAAGAAGGTGACGGCGACCGCCAGGATCGCGCCGACGCGGAACTCGTCGCGCAGCACCACCCGCGCGCAGGCATAGCCGCCGGCCACCGACATCAGCGTCCCCAGCACGTTCAGCAGCAGGAACATCCCGAAGCTCGGGGGCAGCTGCTGCAGCATGTCGGCGGCCTGCGCGTCGCTCATGTCGGGCGTGACGACCTGCATCGCGTAGATCGTGACGGCCACGATGCTCACCACCTTCGAGCCGCAGATGTCGATGGCCATGCCCGTGAGCACCGCGCGCACGGGCGTGCCCGGCTGCTCGGGCGGGCGGCTCGACGGTCGGAGATCGGGCGGCTGGAGATCGGGCATGGCGTCGCGGGCGGGAGGAAAAGGGGCGCGGGCGCGCTCAGGGCTGCGGATCGTCCCAGTGTGCCGCACGCCGGCGGCGCTCCAGGCGCCAGTTCGTAACTTCCAGTCTCACGCCGTCGGGATCCTCGAAGAAGGTCGCGCAATAGTCGTCGGCGTACTCAGGATACAGGCGCGCGTCGGTGGCCGCGACGCCGGCCGCCTGCAGGTCGCGCGCGACCGCCTGCACGTCCTGCACCGTGTCGACGCGCAGGCAGAAGTGGTGCAGCCCCGGCGAATACGGCTCGTGCGCGCGCGGCACGCGCGCGGGGCGCAGCACGAAGCCGAACTGGCGGTTGTAGTACTGCACGTGCGGATCGCCTCCGAGGGTGAACGCGTTCTTGCGAAAGCCCAGCGCGTCGCGCAGCACGCGGTCGTAGAACGGCTCGGAGCGCGCGAGCTCGGAGACGGTGATGTAGATGTGGTCGATGCCGGTGACGTCGGTCAAGGCGCTGCGCTCGAAGGGGAAGTCGCCGCCATCGTAGCCTGTCCGCGCCGCGGCCCGTCACTCGGGGATCAGGTCACCGCGCATGAGCTGTAGCAGTTCACGTGCCTGCGGCAGCGCGGCAACGGCCTGGCCGTCGCTCTCGAGCACGCTGTCGGCCAGTTCGCGCTTGGTCTGGTGCAGCGTCAGGATGCGTTCCTCCAGCGTGCCGGCGTTGACCAACCGGTAGACGGTCACCGGGCGCTGCTGGCCGATGCGGTGCGCGCGGCCGCTGGCCTGGTCCTCGGCGGCCGGGTTCCACCAAGGGTCGGCGATGACGACGTAGTCGGCCACCGTCAGGTTCAGGCCGAAGCCGCCGGCCTTCAGGCTGATCAGGAACAGGTCGCCCTGCCCGTCCTGGAACGCCTCGACGCGGCGCGTGCGCTCGGCCGACGGCGTGCTGCCGTCCAGGTACTGGTAGGCGATGCCGGCGGCGTCCAGCGGCTCGCGCAGCAGGGCCAGGAAGTCGACGAACTGGCTGAACACCAGCGCCTTGTGGCCGTTGGCGACGAGCTCGGCGGCCAGCTCGGCGAAGGCGGTCACCTTCGCGCCTGGGCGCTTGAGCGTGGGCGTGACCAGGCGCGGGTCGCAGGCCGCGCGGCGCAGGCGCGTGAGGCCGGCCAGGATGTTCAGGTGCGCCTGGCCGGCGCCGTCGCCCGACAGGCTCTTCTCGGCCGCCAGCAGCGCCTCGCGCCGCAGCGCCTCGTAGTGCGCCTTCTCGGCCTCGTCGCCCTGCACCTGCAGCACGAGCTCGGTGCGCGGCGGCAGGTCGGCCAGCACCTGGGCCTTGGTGCGGCGCAGGATGAAGGGCGCGATCAGGCGCTTGAGCGTGCGCTGGGCGTTGCGGTCGTTCTGCCGCTCGATGAGGTTGGCGAAGCGCTCGTTGAAGCGCGGCAGCGTGCCCAGCAAGCCGGGATTGCAGGCCCGCATCACCGACCACAGCTCGCCCAGCCGGTTCTCGATCGGCGTGCCCGACATCGCGAGCCGGAACGTGGCCTGCAGCGCGAACACCGCCTGGCTGCGCTTGGCCGCGGCGTTCTTGATCGCCTGCGCCTCGTCCAGCACCAGCGTCGCCCAGACCCTGTCGGCGAAGGCCTTGCCGTCGATCTGCAGCATCGGGTACGAGACGAGCAGGACGTCGTGCCTGCCCATCTCCGCGATCGCCCGCGAACGATCCGCGATGCTGCCCTGCTCCGCGTAGACGTGCACGCGCAGCGACGGCGCGAAGCGCAGCGCCTCCGAGCGCCAGTTGCCGATCAGCGACGTCGGCACCACCACCAGCGCCGGCCCGTTCGCGGCGCGCGCCAGCAGCACGGCCAGCGCCTGCAGCGTCTTGCCCAGGCCCATGTCGTCGGCCAGGCACGCGCCGAGGCCGGCCGAGGCCAGCCGCATCGCCCATTCGAAGCCTTCTTCCTGGTACGGCCGCAGCGTGGCCTGCAGCGTGGACGGCAGCGCCGGCACGACGCGGCGCGCCTCGTCGAGCGCCATCAGCCGCGCCGCGTAGGCCGCGTCGTGCTCGACGCGCGCGCCCTGCATCGCCTCGCGCAGCCACGGCGCGGCGATCGCCGGTGCGCGCACCTCGTCGGGGTTGTTGGCGCGCGCGGTCTGCTTCTCGACGACGGCGGCGATGTCGGCGACGCGTTCGCGCAGTTCCTGCGTCAGCGCGAGGAAGCGGCCGTCGCCCAGCGGCATGAAGCGGCTGCGGCCCTCGCTCGCGAAGGTGATCAGCTGCTGCAGGCCGACGACCAGCTCCTCGTCGACCTTCAACTTGCCATCGAGCGCCAGCCAGTTCTCGTGCGTGCGCACCTTGAGCGTGAGCTGGCCCAGCGCGCCGGGATCGACGCGCACCGGCCGGCCTTGCGGCCAGTCGAGCGCGAGGATGGCGGTGTGCGGCTGCAGCCGCTCCAGCAGCGCGAGCGCGTCGTCGGCCGCGTCGAGCAGCCATTCGCAGGGCGCGTCCAGCGGCAGCGGCGGCAGCATGGGGCAGGCGTCGAGCACCGATTCCAGATGCTCGCGTTCGCGCTTCAGGTCGCGCTGCACGCCCACGCTCTCGCCCTTGAGCGTGGCGACGACGCGCGCGCGGCCGCGGCCCGGGATCAGGCGCGGGCCGACGCTCGCGTAGTCGGCGCCGAACGGCGTCGCCACCAGGCGCAGCTGCAGGCCGTCGCCGACGGGCTGCAGCTCGGCGCGCAGGCGCGACTCGGCCTCGACCTCGCGCGCGGCCTGCGCGGCGCCGGCGTCGTCGGCGTGGATGCGGAAGTGGCTGCCCAGCCCCGTCAGCACCTCCTGCAGCTGCGCGGCGCCCTGGCGCGGGATGTCCAGGCCGTCCGGCCCCAGCAGCTGCGCGACGCGCTTCTGCGACGCGCTCAGCCGGATCAGCTTCGCGCGCTGCGGGCCGTCGCGCCAGATCGAGACCAGGCGCAGCGCGTCGAGTTCCTTGCTCTCCGCCTCGCTGCCGGCCCAGCGCGGCGTCGCGGCGTCGGGCGTCACGCGCAGCGCGGGCTGCAGGCGCACGCGCAGGCGTTCGCCTTCGTCCAGCACCTCCAGCTCGGGGCCGGCCTCGACCAGCTCGATGAACTGCTCGGGCGCGTCCGCGAACGCGACGTGGGGGTGGCCGAACAACGCGCCCGCCGCCTGCGCGAGATCGAGTCGCAGGCCGCGGCCGAACTGCTCCTGGCGGATCGACCGGACGATGGCCGCGTCGGCCGGCGTCAGCGTCGCCGCGCCGCGCTGCAGCCGGCTCAGCGGCACCTCCTTCAACGCGCCCCAGCCGCGCGCGCCGCGCTTCTGCTCGTGCGGCACGAGGCCGCGGATCGCGCCGTGCTCGCCGGCCTCGACGAGCCAGACGACCCGGGTGTCCGGCGTCGCGGCCGCGCTGGCCGGCGCCGCGTCCGCGGGCTCGCCGAGCGCGCGCAGCGCCG
>DASQCX010000567.1:0-2886 GCA_035634455.1 Burkholderiaceae bacterium | reverse complement strand
AGGCGCGCGCCGCCCGTTATTTCATCCGCAAGCGGGTGCGCCCCGCGTTCGGCGACATGCGCGACCTGATGCGCGTGCGCCAGGTCATGGGCCAGGCGATGCCGCCGCCCAAGGGCGTCGTCTACACGCCCGGCGCGCTCGGCGGGATCCCCGGCGAATGGGTCGAGCGCGAAGGCGCGCCCGACATCGCCGCCAGCCCGCGCCCCACGCTGATGTACGTGCACGGCGGCGGCTTCGTCGGCTGCTCGCCGCGCACGCACCGGCCGATCACCGCGGCCTTCGCGCTGCAGGGCTTCCGCGTCTTCGCGCCCGACTACCGGCTCGCGCCCGAGCATCCGTTCCCCGCGCCGCTGGACGACGTCGCCGCCGCGTGGCGCGCGCTGCGCGGCAAGCACGACGCCGACTCGGCGGGCCAGCGCCTCGTGATCGCCGGCGAGAGCGCCGGCGGCAACCTCGCGCTGGCGCTGCTGCTGACGCTGCGCGACGCCGGCGAGCGCCTGCCCGACGCGGCCGCGCTGTTCTCGCCGGCCACCGACGTGAGCGGCGAGAGCCCGTCGATCGTCGGCAACGCCGAGCGCGACGCGTTGTTCCACGGCCCGTCGCTGGAACACCTGGGCAAGGCCTACCTCGGCGCGACCGGCGACCCGACCAACCCGCTGATCTCGCCGATCTACGGCGATCCCGCCGGCCTGCCGCCGCTGCTGTTCCACGTCGCGGCCGAGGAAGCGCTGCGCGACGACGGCACGCGCTTCGCGGCCAAGGCGCGCGCCGCGGGCGTGCACGTCGAGACCACCGTGTGGCCCGTGGTGCCGCACGCGTGGCAGCTGCTCAAGGACCTGCCCGAGGCGCGGCGCTCGATCGCGCGCGCCGGCGAGTTCCTGAAGACGGCCGCGCCCGAGGCCATCGAGCATCTGGACGCGATCATCGTCGGCGCCGGCCTGTCCGGCATCGGCGCGGCCGTGCACCTGCAGAACGACTTCCCCGGCCGCCGCTTCGCGATCCTCGAAAGCCGCCAGGCCATCGGCGGCACCTGGGACCTGTTCCGCTATCCCGGCGTGCGCTCCGACTCCGACATGTTCACGCTGGGCTACGCCTTCAAGCCGTGGACGGACTCGAAGTCGCTGGCCGACGGCCCGGCGATCCGCGACTACATCGTCGAGACCGCCGTCGAGCACGGCCTGGACCGCCAGGTGCGCTTCGGCCACAAGGTCGTGCGCGCCGACTGGTCCTCGGCCGACGCGTGCTGGACGCTGGAGATCGAGCACGCGGACCAACGCCGCTCGCGCATCCGCTGCAACTTCCTGCTCGCGTGCAGCGGCTACTACCGCTACAGCGAGGGCCACGCGCCCGAGTTCGCGGGCGTCGCCGACTACCAGGGCCGCTTCGTGCATCCGCAGTTCTGGCCGTCCGACCTCGACCACTCGGGCAAACGCGTGGTCGTCATCGGCAGCGGCGCCACCGCGGTGACGCTGGTGCCCGAGATGGCCAAGACCGCCACGCACGTGACGATGCTGCAGCGCTCGCCCACCTACGTGCTGTCGCTGCCCGGCCGCGACACGCTGGCCGAACGCCTGCGCCGCTGGCTGCCGCGCATGCTGGCCTACCGGCTGACGCGCACGAAGAACATCGGCGTGGCGATGCTGTTCTTCAACATGTCGCGGCGCTGGCCGGCGATGATGAAGAAGAGCCTGATCGGCATGGTGCGCCAGTCGCTCGGGCCGGCGCACGACGTCGACACCCACTTCACGCCGCGCTACGACCCGTGGGACCAGCGCGTCTGCTTCGTGCCCGACGGCGACCTGTTCGAGGCCATCAAGGCCAGGCGCGCCGAGGTCGTCACCGACCACGTAGCCACCTTCACGCCGGGCGGCATCCGCCTGAAGTCGGGCCGCGAGCTGCCCGCCGACATCGTCGTCTCCGCCACCGGCCTGACGCTGAACCTGCTGGGCGACGTCACGTTCGCGGTCGACGGCGAGGAAGTCGACTTCGCCAGCACGCTGGGCTACAAGGGCATGATGTTCAGCGGCGTGCCCAACCTGATCTACACCTTCGGCTACACCAACGCCTCGTGGACGCTGAAGGCCGACCTCACCGCCGACTACGCGTCGCGCCTGTTCCGATACATGGACAGGCACGGGTATCGCAGCACGACGCCGGTGGCCGCGCCGGGCCTGGAGACGCGGCCGTTCCTCGACTTCTCGTCGGGCTACGTGCAGCGCGCCGTCGACATGATGCCCAGGCAGGGCGCGAAGGCGCCGTGGCGGCTCTACCAGAACTACCTGCTGGACCTGCTCACGCTGCGCTGGTCGCGCATCGCCGACGGGCGCCTGACCTTCCGCTGACCGCCGGGCGCGGCCGCGGTCACTCGGCTTCGCGGAACTCCATGGTCCACGCCTCGCCAGGCTTGCGCGCGTTCTCGCGCTGGCGCAGCTCGACGCGGCGGATCTTGCCGGACAGCGTCTTGGGCAGCTCCCCGAACTCGACGATGCGGATGCGCTTGTACGAGGCCAGGCGCGACCGCGCGAACGCGAGGATGGACTGCGCCAGCTCGGGACTGGGCGCGAAGCCGGCGCGCAGGATCACGATGGCCTTGGGCACCGCCAGCCGGATCGGATCGGGCGACGGGATCACCGCCGCCTCGGCCACGGCCTCGTGCTCGATCAGCACGCTCTCCAGCTCGAACGGGCTGATGCGGTAGTCGGACGCCTTGAACACGTCGTCGGCGCGGCCGACGTAGGTGATGTAGCCGTCGGCGTCGCGCGCGGCGACGTCGCCAGTGTGGTAGTGGCCGTCGCGCATCGCCTTGGACGTGCGCTCCGCGTCGTCCTGGTAGCCCTGCATCAGGCCCAGCGGGCGCGGCGACAGCGTCAGGCAGATCTCGCCCTC
>DASQCX010000566.1:0-2487 GCA_035634455.1 Burkholderiaceae bacterium | reverse complement strand
CGCAGCTGCGCGCCAAGGGCCTGCGGCGCATCGCCGGCGACATCGTGCTCGACCGCTACGCCTTCGACCTGAGCGAAGGCGACTTCGCCAACACGCCGCCGCCCAACACCGGCCGCGCGTACCACGTGCGCCCCGACGCGTTCGCGATCGACGAGGGCCTGCTGCACGTGGAAATCGATCCGGCGCGCGGCGCCAAGGCGGCCGTCGCGCTGGAGCCGCCGCTGGCCGGCGTGCGCGTCGTCAACAAGGTCGCGATGCGCGGCGGCTGCACGGCGAGCGCGCGGCTGGTCGAGTCGCCCGCCGGTTCGCACGTGGACGTCTTCGGTTCGTGGAGCAATGCTTGTGGCCATCGCGAGCTGGAGCTGGTGCCGGAGGCGCCGGCGCTGTTCACGACGCGCGCGCTGGCCGGGCTGTGGGCGGAGGCCGGCGGCTCGCTGAGCGGCGCCGTGATCGAGCGCCCGCGCCAGGCCGGCGCCGCGGCGATCCCGGCCGGCCTCGACGGCAAGCCGCTGCTGCCGTGGTCGGTGCACCTGTCGCAGCCGCTGCCGGTGGTGTTGCGCGACATGAACAAGTCCAGCGACAACGTCGCCGCGCGCCACCTGATGCTGGCCCTGTCGCGCGGCTTCCCGCAGCGCGCGGCGACGCTGGCCGAGGCGCAGGCGCGCATGCACGACTGGCTGCTGCGCCAGGGCCTGGCGGCGGACGACGTGCTGGTGGAGAACGGCTCCGGCCTGTCGCGCGGCGAGCGCGCCAGGCCGCGCGCGCTGGCGCAGCTGCTGGCCAACGCGTGGCACGCGCCGCGGCTGCGCGAGTTCCTGCTGTCGCTGCCGGTGGCCGGCATGGACGGCACGCTGCAGCACCGCATGCAGGGCACCGCGGCCGAGGGCCACGCTTTCCTGAAGACGGGCACGCTGCTCGACACCCGCGCGCTGGCCGGCTACGTGCAGGCGGCCAGCGGCAGGATGTACGCGGTGGCGCTGATGGTCAACCACCCCGACGCGGCGCGCGCGACGCCGGCGCTCGACAGCGTCATCGAGTGGATCGCCAAGTCCTGCTGACGCTCACTGGCGATGCGTCGCCGCCAGGATCTGGTCGTAGGTGCCGCCGTCGTCGAAGTGCGTCTTCTGCGCCGCCTTCCAGCCGCCGAACAGCTCGTCGACGGTGAAGGTGTCGACCTTGGGGAACTCCCCGGCATGCGCCGCGAGCACCTTGGCGTTGCGCGGGCGCAGCCCGTGCCTGGCGGCGATCTCCTGGCCCTCGTCGGAGTACAGCCACTGCAGGTAGGCCTCGGCCTCCTTGCGCGTGTGCTTGCGGTCGACCACCTTGTCGACCACGGCGACCGGGTTCTCCGCCAGGATCGTGCGCTTCGGATAGACGACGTCGAAGTGGTCGCCGAACTCGGCCTTGATCAGGTCGACCTCGCTCTCGAAGGTGACCAGCGCGTCGCCGATGCCGCGCTGCGCGAAGGTGGTGGTGGCCGCGCGGCCGCCGCCGTCGAACACCGGCACGTTGGCGAACATCTTCGAGACCTGCTCGCGCGCTTGCGCCGGCGTGCCGCCCGCCTTGAGCACGCTGCCCCAGGCCGCGAGGTAGGTGTAGCGGCCGTTGCCCGAGGTCTTGGGGTTCGGGATCACGACGCTGACGCCCGCCTTGGCGAGGTCGGGCCAGTCGCGCAGGCCCTTGGGGTTGCCCTTCTTCACGAGGATCACCGGCACCGACGTCGTCGGCGCGCTGTTGTCCGGCAGGCGCGTGGCCCAGCTGGCCGGCAGCAGCGCGCCGCGGTCGGCCAGCACGTCGATGTCGGTGGCCTGGTTCATCGTGACGACGTCGGCCTCGAGGCCGTCGAGCACGCTGCGCGCCTGCTTGCTGGAGCCGCCGTGCGACTGGTTGACCGCGATCGTCTCGCCGCCGGCCTGCTTCCAGTGCGCGATGAAGGCGGCGTCGTAGTCCTTGTAGAACTCGCGCGCCACGTCGTAGCTCACGTTCAGCAGCGTGACCGGCGCGGCCTGCGCGGCGAAGGGGGCGGACGCGAACGCCGCCAGGATCAGGGAGGGGACGACGGAACGGCGGGACGCGCGCATGCGAGGCACTTTCGAAAGCTGGGGGACAGCTTTCATCGTACGGGCGCCCGCATCACCTCATCGGTGGCGGGCGCGCATATCGATGCTCGGAAATCGCATGTCGGGCCGCGCGCCCGCGCGCGTCACGCGTGCGCAGGCTTGCGTACGTCCGGCAGAAGGATCGCGACGACGCCCAGCAGCGGCAGGAACGCGCACACCTTGTAGACATAGGCGATGCTGGTGGCGTCGGCAAGCAGGCCCAGCGCCGCGGCGCCCAGGCCGCCCATGCCGAACGCGAAGCCGAAGAACAGCCCCGACACCGCGCCGACCTTGCCAGGGATCAGCTCCTGCGCATAGACGAGGATCGCCGAGAACGCCGACGACAGGATCAGGCCGATGAGGATCGTGAAGGTGGTCGTCCACGCCA
>DASQCX010000565.1:0-20203 GCA_035634455.1 Burkholderiaceae bacterium | reverse complement strand
GAGCAGTTCGGTGATGTCGGCTTCGTCGTCGACGACGGCGATGTGCGTGGGGGTCACGTTGGCGGGGGGGTTGCGAAGCGAGGGATCGCGACGATCCCTCGACTTTACACAGGCCGGCGCGGCAAAGACACGCGGCGCCGGCCCGTCATGCCGCCGTCACGGTCGTCGATTCGCGGACGATGACGCTTGCGATGCGTCAAACTCCACGATTCCCGCACGGCCGACGCCGCCCGGAAGCGCGACAATCGGCGACAGAGGGTGCAGTTCGCGTCGGCCACGCCAGCAGAGCAGGCCACAGCGACGTCATGCTTCGCCAGTCGAGGCTTTCGAGCACCGCGGCAGCTCGCGCGAGCCGCCGCATTGAATGCAGGGCAGTTGATCGTGAAGACGATTGGACACGTGTCGTCCGAGTGGCGCGGAGGCGATCTCGTCCTCCGCTGCAACCACTGCGGACAGACCGAGCAGGTCGCCAACTACGCCGGCGGCGGCAAGCCCCGCCTGTTCGGCTGGTCGGAAGCCACCCGCGGCCACTACGGCTTCGCCAAGTGCCACCGCTGCCTGATGGTCTACGACCGCAGCTCCGACGAACCCGCCGAGGTATTGCGCGAGCGACGCCGGCCGGCGTATCGCTGAGCGGTCGCGGCGCGATCCGGTGCCGGGAGCGGCGCGTCATGCACGGTCGGAGCCTCCGAGCACGCGCACGATGTCGTAGCAGGCGCCCATCGTGTGGTAGTCCACCTTGCCGGCGGGGCTCTTCTCGTCGCTGAGCTTGCGGTTCTCGCGATCCAGGATGCGGTACCACGCGCCATGCTCGTGGTCGACGAAATACGTCCAGCTGTATTCCCACAGGCGCTGGTACCAGCTCCAGTAGCTCGCGTCGCCGGTGCGCTCGGCCAGCATGGCCGCGGCCGCGGCGCTCTCGGCCTGCACCCAGAAATACTTCTCCCAATCGCAGATCTGGAGGTCGGGGGCGATCGAATAGCACAGGCCGCCGTGCTCGGCGTCCCAGCCCTTGTCCACCGCGACCTTGAACAGCCTTTCGGCGGTGGGCACGGCCCAACTCAGGTCCTTGCCGAGGACGCCGCCGCGCGCCTCCAGCTGCACCAGCAGCTTGGCCCATTCGGTGAAATGGCCGGGCTGGTAGCCCCAGGGACGGAACAGGTTGGACGGGTCGTCGATGTTGAAGCGCCAGTCCGGCTGCCACTGGGCGTCGTAGTGCTCCCAGATCAGGCCGCCGCAGCGCTCGGCCTGGCGCTGGGTGATGTTGAAGGCGACCTCATAGGCGCGTTCCAGGTAGCGCTGCTCGCCGGTGGCCTCGAAGGCGGCCTGCAGCGCTTCGCACGCATGCATGTTGGCGTTCTGGCCGCGGTAGCTCGACAGCTCGCTCCAGTCGCGGCTGGCCTCGTCGGCGTAGAGGCCGGCCTGCGGATCCCAGAAGCGCTTGTCCATCAGCTCGAAGGTCTCGGCGATCCAGGGACGCGCCTTCTCGGCGCCGGCCATCACGGCATGCGCATAGGCCAGCAGCACGAAGGCCAGGCCGTAAGCGTGCTGGGTGCCGTCGACGACAGCGCGCTGGCCCGCACGCCAGTCCAGCAGCCAGCTGTAGCCGCCGGAGTCCGCATCGCGGTGGGCGTCGCGCAGGAAGCGCACGGCGTGCTCGAGCCCGGCCAGGAGGGACGGGGCGCCGAAATGCCGGCACGCCATGGCATAGGTGAACACGAAGCGCGTGCTGCTGACCAGATGCCGGTGGTGCGCGTCGTAGACGCTGCCGTCGTCCTTGAAGTAGTGGTACATGCCGCCGCTGGGGTCGATGCAGCGCGGATGGTAGAAGCTCATGGTGTGCTGCGCATGCGCGAGCAGCGTCGCCGGAGAGCGGAAATCGGGGAAATCGGGCATGGTGACGTTGGCGGTAAGTGGCGCTCTTCGCGCTTGCGGCGCAACAGGAACTCGACGCCGGGTGCACGCAGCACCTTCCTGTCCGCGCGCACCGCGCTCAGCGGCGGGATGGCGAGGACTGCGCCGACGATGTGATCGAAGCCGGCAACGGCGATGTCATACGAGCACGCCGGCTTCGCAAATCGTTGGTAGGCCGTGTTGGACTTGAACCAACGACCAAAGGATTATGAGTCCTCTGCTCTGACCAACTGAGCTAACGGCCCACGCGCGGGCAATTGTACGGACGCGGACCTCGCGCCCTGGCCGCCCGGCGGCCCGCCCGGGATTTCGGGCCTGTTTCCGGGTCTGTTCATCGCTTGCCGGGGCGCCGCGTTCCGTAGCATGGCTGACACATTCGGAGAAATGGCACCCATGTCGCTGTCCACCAATTCATCGACGGCCTCGCCCTACGCGGCCGTGAACACCGGCTGCGCGGGCGGCGGTGGCGTGTTGCAGGCGATCGAGGCGGTGCCGGGCAAGATCGTGGACGGTGTCGAGGACGTCGGCGCGGCGGTGGGCGACGTCGCGAGCGCGACGGTGTCGTTCAGCGAGCGCGCGTTGCAGGCGCTGGCCGACGGCGGCCTGGCCGTCGTGCACGGCGTCGAGAACGTGGTCTCGTATCCGTTCGAGCTCGCGGCGGATGTCGCGGTGGGCGCGGAGCACGCGGTCGAGGGCGGCATCCACCTGCTGGCCAGCGGCGTGGGCGCGGTGGTCGACGGGGTGGAGACGGTCGCGCAAGGCGCCGCGACCGCGCTGCACGCCGTGGCGGTCGACCTGCCGGAAGCGATCGCGTCGGACGTGGCCAGCGTCGCCCAGGCGACCCTCGGCTCCGCGACGACGGTCGCCGGCGCGGCCGCGGGCGTCGCGGCGCTGACGGGCACCTCGCCCATCAAGGTCATCAACTCGGTGCTGTGAAGCGGCACGGGTCGCGCACGCGGCAGGCGCACGTTCGCGCGCCGCGGCGGCGGCAAGCCCGCCGAACGGCCCTCAGCGCTGCGACAGCGCGTTGCCCACCAGCTTGGCGGTGATGTCGACGATCTGGATCATGCGGTCGTAGGGCATGCGCGTGGGGCCGATGACGCCCAGCGTGCCCACCACCTGGCCATCGACCTCGTACGGCGACGACACCACCGACAGCGACTCGAACGGCACCACGCGGCTCTCGCCGCCGATGAAGATGCGCACGCCCTCGGCGCGGCTGGAGCCCTCGAGCAGGCGCATCAGCTGCGTCTTCTGCTCGAACACGTCGAACATGTCGCGCAGGCTGCGCATGTCGTGGTGCAGGTCCTGCACGCCCAGCAGGTTGCGCTCGCCGGCGACGACGACCTGCTCGTCGCTCTCGGCGATGGCGTCGCTGCCGGCCTGCACCGCGGCGCGCATGAGCGCGGCGATGTCGGTGCTGAGCGCCTCGACCTCGGTCTTCAGGCGCTCGCGCACGTCGTCGATCGACATGCCGGCGTAGTGCGCGTTGAGGAAGTTCGTGGCCTCGACCAGCTGCGCCTGCGTGTGGTCGCTGGCGGTGATGATCACGCGGTTCTGCACGTCGCCGTCGGGCGCCACGAGGATCACCAGCACGCGGCGCTCGCCCAGGCGCAGGAACTCGATGTGGCGGAACACGCCGGCGCGGCGCGGCGCGGTGATCACGCCGACGAAGCTGGACAGGTTCGACAGCATCGACGCCGCCTGCGCGATCACGCGCTGCGGCTGGTCGGGCTGCAGCTCGCGCGGGCCGCCGATCTCGGCCAGCAGCTGCGGCAGCGCGGCGTCGGTGTCGACCTGGCGCGCGGTGAGCATGGTGTCGACGAACAGCCGGTAGCCGCGCGCCGTGGGCACGCGGCCGGCCGAGGTGTGCGGGCTGACGATCAGGCCCAGGTCCTCGAGATCGGCCATCACGTTGCGGATGGTGGCCGGCGACAGCTCCAGCCCGGAGGCGCGCGACAGGGTGCGCGAACCCACCGGCTGGCCGTCCGCGATGTAGCGTTCGACCAGGGTCTTCAGCAGTGTCTTGGCGCGCTCGTCGAGCATGGTCCGATTGTACGGAGAAGGCGCGGAACCGGCATTTTCCGGGCACGGAACCGCCTGCCCGCCGTGGGGGCCCTGTGGTGTAATTCATCGCATGTCCACCCCCTTCCGTCACGTGGCGCTGTTCGGCAAGTACCAGGCCCACGGCGTGCGTCCCATCCTGGAGGAGATCGCCCAGTTCCTGGTGCGCGGGGGCGTCGAGGTGTCGGTCGATCACGACACCGCGATGAACACCGACTGGCTGGACTTCGGCGCGATGCGCATCGACGAACTCGCGCAGGTCTGCGACCTCGCGGTGGTGGTCGGCGGCGACGGCACCATGCTGGGCATCGGCCGCGAACTCGCGCGCCACGGCATCCCGCTGGTGGGCATCAACCAGGGCCGGCTGGGCTTCATCACCGACATCCCCGCCAACAGCTGGCGCGAGGCGCTCGCGCCGATGATCCGCGGCGACTACGAGGCCGAGAGCCGGCCCATGATCGAAGGCGGCGTCTGGCGCGACGGCGAGCAGATCTTCCAGGGCTTCGCGCTCAACGACGTCGTCGTGCGCAGCAGCACGTCGAGCATGATCGAGGTGCGCGTGTCGGTCGGCGCCGACCACGTGGCCAACATCCGTTCCGACGGCGTGATCGTCGCCTCGCCCACCGGGTCGACGGCCTACGCGCTGTCGGCCGGCGGGCCGATCCTGCATCCGGGCATCGGCGGCTGGACGGTGGTGCCGGTGGCGTCGCACACGCTGTCCAACCGCCCCATCGTGCTGCCGGACGACCAGGAGGTGCTGCTCGAGCTGGTGCAGGGCAAGGAGGCCAGCGCCAATTTCGACATGCACGGCCTGGCCAGCATGCTGCTGGGCGACACGGTGCGCATGCAGCGCTCGGCGCACAAGGCGCGCTTCCTGCATCCGCGCGGCTGGAGCTACTACGCCACGCTGCGCCACAAGCTCCACTGGCACGAAGGGACGACATGACAGCCCCACGGTCGCTGGCTGCTCAGAAGCATCCGGCTTGCAGGCCGGATGCCGTTTCGCCGGGGCCTCGCTTCGCGAGTCCTTTGCCGGCTCCACTCCCCAAGGGGCCGGCCGCGAGCGGCCCGGCGAAGCCGGCTCCGCCGCTCCCTCGAATCTCTTGGCGACGCTTCAGCGGCAGTGCCGGGAAATTCCCCCGATCGGCTCACGCCATGAGCCTGCTGTCGCGCAAGCTCGCAAGCCATCTGATACTTCGTTGAACCCATGCTGCGCCGCCTGTCGCTGAAAGACTTCGTCATCGTCGACGCGCTCGAACTCGAGTTCGGTGCCGGCTTCTCCGTGCTCACCGGCGAGACGGGGGCCGGCAAGTCCATCCTGATCGACGCGCTGCAGCTGGCGCTGGGCGCGCGCGCCGAGGGCGGCGTCGTGCGCGAGGGCTGCGCGCGCAGCGAGATCGCGGCCGAGTTCGACTCGCCGCCGTCGCTGGCCGGCTGGCTGGACGAGGCCGGCTTCGCCGTCGACGAGACGCTGCTGCTGCGCCGCGTGGTCGACGCCCAGGGCAGGAGCCGCGCGTTCGTCAACGGCAGCGCCGCCACGCTGGTGCAACTGCGCGAGGTCGCCGACCACCTGATCGACATCCACGGCCAGCACGCCTGGCAAAGCCTGACGCGCCCCGCGGCGGTGCGCGCGCTGCTCGACGAGCAGGCCGGCATCGACGCCGCGCCGGTCGCCGCGGCGCACGCCGCCTGGGCCCAGGCCACGGCGGCGCTCGCGAGCGCGCGCGAGCGCCAGGGCGAGCTCGACAACGAACGCGAGCGCCTGGCCTGGCAGCTGGCCGAGGTCGAGCGGCTCGCGCCGTCCGACGACGAGTGGCACGCCATCACCGCCGAGCACGGCCGGCTGTCGCATGCGCAGGCGCTGATGTCCGGCTCGCAGCAGGCGCTGGAGGACGTGTCCGAGGGCGAGCTCAACGCGCTCAAGCTGGTCGCGCGCGCGGCCGGTGCACTGCGCGAGGTGGCCGACTACGACGCCGCGCTGGCGCCCGTCATCGAGGCGCTGGACGGCGCCGAGCTGCAGCTGCGGGACGCCGCGCACAGCCTGGCCAGCTACCTCAACCGCGCCGACCTCGACCCGCAGCGCCTGGCCGAGCTCGACGAGCGCATGTCGTCCTGGATGAGCCTGGCGCGCCGCTTCCGCCGCTCGCCGGAAGACCTGCCCGCGCTGTGGGGCGAGTGGAAGGCGGCGCTGGCCGCGCTCGACGCCGCCGCCGACCTCGCGGGCCTGCAGAAGAAGGTCGACGACGCCCTCGCGCGCTGGCGCACCGAGGCCAGGCGCGTCAGCGCGCGCCGCGCGGTCGCCGCGCCGCAGATGGCCGCGCGCATCACCGAGGCGATGCAGCAGCTGGGCATGGCCGGCGGGCGCTTCGACGTCGCGCTGGTGGCGCAGGATTCGCCGCAGTCGTACGGCGCCGAGACGGTGGAGTTCCTGGTCGCCGGCCACGCGGGCAGCACGCCGCGGCCGCTGGCCAAGGTGGCCTCGGGCGGCGAGCTGTCGCGGCTGGCGCTGGCGATCGCGGTGACGGCGGCGCAGTCGTCGGCCGAGGGCGACGGCGCCGCGGCCTCGCGCGCGGCCTCGCCGGCGGTCGGCACGCTGATCTTCGACGAGATCGACTCGGGCGTCGGCGGCACCGTGGCCGATTCGGTCGGCCGGCTGATGAAGCGCCTGGGCCGCCACGTCCAGGTCATGGCCGTCACGCACCTGCCGCAGGTCGCGGCCTGCGGCGACCACCACTTCGTCGTCGCCAAGCGCAGCGTCGGCGGCAGCACCACCAGCCAGGTCACGCCGTTGCCCGGCGAGGCGCGCGTCGCGGAAGTGGCGCGCATGCTGGGCGGCGAGCGCAGCTCCGGCACCAGCCTGGCCCACGCGCAGGAACTGATCGCCCAGGCCGTGGCGGTCGACGGTGCGGGCAAGCCCGCCGCGCCGGCGGCGCGCGGCCGCACCGGGACGCGCTGATGGCCGCGACCCGATCCAACATCGACAAGGAATGGCCATGAGCTCCGGCTCCGACCAAAGCGTTCCGGGCATCTCGCCCGAGGCAGCCCCCGCCGGCCAGGAAGGCACGCGCGAGATCGTCCTGATCACCGGCATCTCGGGCTCGGGCAAGTCCGTCGCGCTGCACGCGCTGGAGGACGCCGGCTTCTTCTGCGTCGACAACCTGCCGCCCGAGCTGCTGCCCGAGTTCCTGCGCCTGGAGAGCGAGCGCGCGGTGCGTCGCGTGGCGGTGGCGGTCGACGTCCGCACCGCCGGCTCGCTGCCGCACCTCGTGCCGCTGCTGGACAGGCTGGCAAGCGAGGGCGTGAAGGTGCGCTCGGTCTTCCTCGACTCCAACACCGACACGCTGGTGCGCCGCTTCTCGGAGACGCGCCGCCCGCATCCGCTGTCCAAGGGCCAGGACGGCAGCGACACGCACCGCGCGCTGATCGAGGCCATCGAGCTCGAGCGCGAGCTGCTCGCCACGATCCGCATGCGCTCGACGATCCTCGACACCAGCCAGCTGCGCCCGATCCAGCTGCGCCAGTGGATCCGCGACCTGGTCGGCGCGAAGTCGCACAACCTGTCGCTGGTGTTCGAGTCGTTCGCGTTCAAGCGCGGCGTGCCGCTCGACGCCGACATGGTCTACGACGTGCGCGTGCTGCCCAACCCGTATTACCTGCGCGAGCTGCGCCCGCTCAACGGCCGCGACATCGAGGTCGCCACCTACCTGAGCGAACAGCCCGAGGTCCGGGAGATGACCGATCAGATCGAGGCCTTCCTGCGCCGCTGGCTGCCCAACTTCGCCGACGACCAGCGCAGCTACCTCACCGTGGCCATCGGCTGCACCGGCGGCCAGCACCGCTCCGTGTTCATTGTCGAGACGCTGGCGCAGCGCTTCGCGAACACCACGACGACGCTGATCCGGCACCGCGAACTCGACGCGCTCGACGCGGGATGACGCGCGCCCGGGCGGCGCGCGTCGAACGCGCCGCCACGGGCCGGACATGCGCACCCGTCGCGCTCGGACTCAATCCGGCAGCGCCGCCTCCAGCAGCTTGCGGATCGGCGACGGGATGCCCACGTCGGCGAGATCGGCGCGCGCGAACCAGCGCCCCTCGGTCGCGTCGGTGGCGACGCTGCGCTCCGCGTCGGCGGCGGCGTCCGGCTCAGACGTCGCCGACGCCGGCCCGCCGTTGACCGCGCCCAGCCGCGCGACCTCGCGCTGCTGCGCCGGCGACGGTGCGCCGTGCCAGGTCAGGCGCAGCGGCTGCAGCATCCAGTCGAAGTGCGTCAGCACGTGCTTGAACGGCGCGAGCCATTCGAGCGTGCCGGGCCAGGCCTCGACCGCGCGCTCCAGCGTGGCGGCCGTGTCGAACTCGGGCAGCGACCACAGCTGCGCCCACACGCCGGTGTCGGCGCGGCGCGCCAGCCAGACGCGGTCGCCGTGCTGCAGCCACAGCAGGACGCCGGCGCGCTTGCCGCGCTTGAGCTTGCGCGTCTTGACCGGAAACCTCTCGGGCGCGCCCGACGCGCGGCCCTCGCACATCGCGTGCGCGGGGCAGGCGTCGCAGGCCGGCTTGCGGATCGTGCAGACCGTGGCGCCGAGGTCCATCAGGCCCTGCGTGTAGGCGGCCATCGCGGCATGCAGTGGCTCGCCCGCGGGCGCATCGGGCAGCAGGTCGGAGGCGATCGCCCACAGTGCCTTCTCGGAGGCGGCCTGCGCGATGTCGCGGTCGTACGCCAGCACGCGCGTCAGCACGCGCTTGACGTTGCCGTCGAGGATGGCCACGCGCTCGCCGAAGCAGAACGCGGCGATCGCCGCGGCGGTCGACCGGCCGATGCCGGGCAGCTCCGCCAGCTGCGCGGCGCTGCGCGGGAACGCGCCGCCGTGCTCGCTCACGACGGCCTGCGCGCAGCGATGCAGGTTGCGGGCGCGGGCGTAGTAGCCGAGGCCGCTCCACAGCGCGAGCACGTCCTCGGTCGGCGCGGCGGCGAGGTCGGCGACGGTGGGGAAGCGCTGCAGGAAGCGCTCGTAGTAGCCCAGCACCGTCGTGACCTGCGTCTGCTGCAGCATGATCTCGGACAGCCAGACACGGTACGGATCGCGCGTCTGCTGCCACGGCAGGCCGGCGCGGCCGTGCGAGCGCTGCCAGGCGATCACGCGCTCGGCGAACGGCAGCGCGTTCCAGGCGGGCGAGGCCTCGCGGGCGATGAACGGGGGGCAGACGCTGTCGTCGGGAAAAAGATCCATGCCGAATCATGCCTCGTCGCAGCGAGGCTGATTGGATCGTTCGGTCAGACGGTCGCCGTGGCCGACGCGTCGAACGGGATCTCGATGTGCTCCGACTCGATGCCCGTCGGCCCGCGGCGCGCGATCACGCACAGCGTCTCGCAGCGCAGGCCGACGTCGGTGATCAGCGCCTCGATGCGCGTGGATTGCGCCTCGACGTCGACCACGCGTTCCTCCAGATCGCCGGCGGCCTGCTGGATGCGTTCCAGCGATTCGCGGCGCTTGCGGAAGCTGCGGCGGCGGTCGCGCAGCTGGGCCTCCATCTGCGCGCTGGCCGACTGGTGCCACAGCTCGATGTCGCGCGCGGCCGTCTCGAACACGACGCGCAGCTTGGACACCAGCATGCGCACGAAGCGCTCCTTGAACGCGGACGACGCCATGCGCAGCGTCTCGCTCAGGCCGAAGTAGCGGTTGTAGCCGCGCTCGATGGCCGCGAGGTCCTCGCGATGCTGCGACAGCTCCGGCGGCAGCGCGATCGCCAGCGAGAAGCCGAACTCGGCATTGAGCTGGCGGAACGTGCCCTGCAGCATCTCGCGCGCCTCGGCGGTGGTGACTTCGGAGTCGGACAGCGCGTGGCGCAGCTTGTCGCACATGCCCAGGAAGGCCTGGCGCGCCCCCAGGTGCAGCCAGCCGGAGTTCAGCGCCGACTGCAGCTCCTTGACCTCGGCGCGGATGCGCTCGCTGGAGAGCTGGTTCTGCGTGTCGCGCAGCAGGCGCGACTGCACGGCGCGCAGCGCGGTCAGGCGCGCGACGCAGCGCTCGAACTCGGCGGCGTCCTCCTGCACGCGGTCGAGCAGGTGGCGCACGCGCGCGCCGCTCTTGCCGCGCAGGCCGCGCAGCTCGAGCAGCTGCTCGGAGTTCTGGCGGCGCTGGTCGCGCAGGCGGGCGTTGACCTGAGCGCGCAGCGCCTCGACGCCCTGCACCAGCGCATGCGTCAGCACCGTCTGGCGCGCGGGCAGCAGCTCGTTGGTGAGCGCCTCTTCCAGGTCGGGCAGGCGGCTCTTGGCCAGCTCGGCCTCGTTGCGGTTCAGGCGCGCGTGCAGCGCGGCGCGGGCCGACACCGGGAACACGCGATCGCGCGGCATCTGCAGCGTCTGCGCGGTGACCTCGCACTGCTTCTGCACCAGCGCCTCGTTCTGCTCGGGCGTCAGCAACGGGTCGGCCAGCATGTCGACCTTGTTGAGCACGACGAAGCAGGCCATCGACTGGCCGCCCAGGTGCTCGTTCCACACCGACAGGTCGGACTTGGTGACGCCCGCGTCGGCGCCCAGCAGGAACAGCGCGGCGTGCGCGCCGGGCAGCAGGCCCAGCGTCAGCTCGGGCTCGGTGCCGATCGCGTTCAGGCTCGGGGTGTCGAGCACGACCAGGCCGCGCGCCAGCAGCGGGTGCGGGTAGTTGATCATCGCGTGGCGCCAGGCCGGCACCTCGAGCAGGCCTTCCTCGTCCAGCGGCGGGTTGTCTTCCGGATCCGTGTCCGACCACAGGCCCAGCTCGCGCGCGTCGTCGGGCGTGACGCGGCGCGTCTGCGTGACCTCGGCCAGCGCGGCGGCCAGCGCGTCCGGGTTCGACGGGTCGAGCGGCACGCGCTTCCAGCCGTCGCGCGTGGCGCGCAGCTCGGTCAGCGACTGGCCTTCCTTGCGCGTCTCAATTGGCAGCAGGTCGAGCATCGGCGCGCCCTTGTCGTCCCACGCGAGCTCCACCGGGCACATGGTGGTGCGGCCGGGCGAGGCGGGCAGGATGCGGCGGCCGGTGTCGGCGAAGAAGATGGCGTTGATCAGCTCGGACTTGCCGCGCGAGAACTCGGCGACGAAGGCGACGACCAGCTTGTCGGCCAGCAGGCGCTGGCGCAGCGACTCGGCGATGTCGGCCGACGGCACCGACAGCAGGTCGTTGCTGGTGAAGAACTTGGTGAGGCTGGCCAGCTCGCGAGCGAGCGACTGGCGCCAGCTCGCCAATGCGTCCAGGGCGGGTACCAGCGATTGATCTTTCGTCATTCCCAGGCTCTTTTTAGTCGCTAGACAGTCGGCGCCAATGGCGGTGAATCCGGCCGCAATATGGGCCAGTCGACCAGGGATCGTAGCGCGATCACCACGAGGCGATCGCCAGATAACCCGCGGGAATGCGAAGTATGTCGCATCGCGCAGGGCTGTCGAGCTTGGCAGCGCGCCCGTTTCCTGCTCGACACGAAACCTCTCGATACATTCTCGCCAAATACTCACCGATCGCCAATATCTCGACCGGTTTGGCGAATATCGCTAGCGCTTCTGGCAAACCCCGCAGAAAAAGGTCGAACGCTGGCCCTGGACGATACGCCGGACAGCGCTGCCACAGGTATTGCAGGGCTGGCCCTCGCGACCGTAGACCTGCGCGCTTTCCTGGTAATGGCCGGCGGCGCCGTTGGCGCTGAAGTCGCGCAGCGTCGACCCGCCGGCCTCGATCGCCTGGCGCAGCACCTGGCGCACCGCCGCCAGCAGGCGCGCGGCGCGCGGCCGGCTGATGCGGTTGGCCGGCGTGCGCGGGTCGATGCGCGCCAGGTGCAACGCCTCGCATGCGTAGATGTTGCCGGCGCCCACCACCAGCTCGCCCGACAGCAGCGCCGCCTTCACCGGCGTGCGGCGCGCCTGCAGCCCGGCGTGGAAGCCGGCCTCGTCCAGCGCCGGGTCGAAGGGCTCGGGGCCGAGCGACGACAGCAGCTTGCGCGCCGGCTCCGCGTCGAGCGCCGGCGACCAGACGACGGCGCCGAAGCGGCGCGGGTCGGTCAGCCACAGGCAGCCGCGGTCGGTCAGCAGCCGGAAGTGGTCGTACGGCCCGCGTTCGGCCGGCGCCTCGCCGAAAGCCAGCGCGCCCGACATGCCCAGGTGGATCAGCAGCCCGCCCGCGGACTCGGGCTCCGCGTCCTCCGCGGCGCGCGGCAGGCCCGGCAGATGCCGCGCCGGCGCGTCGGCGGCGCGCGCGAGCGGCAGCCACAGGTACTTGCCGCGGCGCGACATCTGCCCGCAGGCCGTGCCCACCAGCGCCCGCGGATCGTGGCCCAGCGGCCAGCGCAGCGGCAGGCCCATCTGCACCTCGCGCACCCGTGCGCCCAGCAATCCGCCGGCAACGCTGCGGCGCGTAACTTCGACCTCTGGCAACTCGGGCATGGTGGTTTCTCGGGGCCTAGAATGGATCGATATGGAGCGGCAATGCGTCGAACACAAGGCTTGAAGCAGATTTCCCGCACGGCGGGCGCGCGGGCCACGGGCCTTCTTGCGGGACTCGGACTGGCCTTGCTGTCGCCCGCCGGCGCCTGGGCGCAGAAGGCCGCCGCCGCGCCGCCGGCGGCCCCGGCCTCGGTGCCCACCCTCGTGCAGCCGCCGCCCAAGGTCGAGAACTCCTACCTCGACGGTCCGCTGTTGTACCAGCTGTTGCTGTCGGAGTTCGCGCTGCGCGAGGGCCAGCCCGCGGACGCCATCGAGACGATGCTGGAAGCCGCGCGCCGCAACAAGGACGACGCGCTGTTCCGCCGCGCGCTGCAGATCGCGGTCGAGGCCGGTGCCGGCGACAAGGCGCTGGCGATCACGAAGACGTGGCGCCAGGCCATGCCGCGCTCGACCGAGGCGTTGCGCACGCAGATCCAGCTGCTGATCGCGTTCGACCGCTTCGCCGACGCCACCGAGCCGCTCAAGCAGCTGCTGCAGATCAGCACGCCACCCGAGCGCAACGCGCTGATCGCCAGCCTGCCGCGCGCCCAGCAACGCGCCAAGGACAAGGGCGCCGCCGCGGAGCAGTTCCGCCAGGCGCTGCTGCCGTGGATGGACGCGCCCGAGACGCGCGTCGCGGCGCGTGTCGCCCTCGGCCGCATCCGCCTGAACGAGGGCCAGCCGGCGTACGCGCTGGACCTGACCGACCAGGCGATGGCGCAGGATCCCAGGGCGCTGCCGCCGGTGCTGCTCGCGCTGGACGTGATGAACTCGGCCACCGACGGCACGCCCGCACGCGCGAGCGCTGCCGCAGCCGCCGCCAGCGCCCCCGCGAGCGACCCCGCGGGCGCGCCCGCGACGCCGGCCAAGGGCACGGCGCCGTCGACCGAGCTAGTCGCGCGTGCCGAAGCCCTCGTGCGCCGCTACGTGGCCCAGCCGGGCATCGAGCCGGTGGTGCGCCAGGCCTTCGCCAGCGTGCTCGCCACGCAGCAGCGCCTGACCGACGCCGCCGAGCAGCTGCGGCTGGCCGTCAAGGACAACCCGAAGCAGGCGCAGCTGTGGCTGGCGCTGGGCGAGATCGACCTCGAGCTGCACGACCCCGTCGCGGCCGACGGCGACCTCAAGCAGGCGCTGGCGCTCGTCACCGCGCAGGCGGCCGACGACGCCGCGGTCCGCAAGGCGGCAGCGTCGGCGGCCGGTCCGGACAACGACGATGACGACGACGCTCCCGCCGCCGGCACGCCGGCGCACGAGGCCGAGGCCGGCGGCAACCCGATCCGGATGTCGCACGTGCAGCTGCTGCTGGCACGCGCCGCCGAACAGCGCCACGACGACGCCACGGCCGCGAAGTGGCTGGCCCAGGTCGACGCCAAGGATGCCGACCTGCAGGTGGTCTCGCTGCGCGCCACGCTGCTCGCGCGCCAGGGCAAGCTCGACGAGGCGCTGAAGCAGATCCGCGCCGCCAACGCCGCCACCCCCGCCGAGCAGCGCTACAAGCTGCTGACCGAGGTGCAGCTGCTGATCGACGAGAAGCGGCTGGCCGAGGCGCGCGAGGTCCTCAACCAGGCCAACGCCGAGAACCCGGACGACATCGAGCTCGTCTACCAGGAGGCCATGGTCGACGAGCGCCTGAACCGCCTCGACGAGATGGAGAGCCTGCTGCGCCGCATCCTGACGCTGCAGCCCGACAACTCGCAGGCGCTGAACGCGCTCGGCTACTCGCTGGCCGACCGCAACCTGCGCCTGGACGAGGCGCTGAAGATGGTGCGCCAGGCGCACGAGCTGTCGCCGGCCGACCCGTTCATCGTCGACAGCCTGGGCTGGGTCGAGTACCGCATGGGCCATTTCGACACGGCCGCCACACTGCTGGCGCAGGCCTACTCGTCGCGCAAGGACACCGAGATCGCCGCCCACCTGGGCGAGGCGCTGTGGGCCGACGGCAAGCGCGAGGAAGCCACGCGCGTGCTGCGCGACGCGCACAAGCTCGATGCCGGCAACGAGGTGCTCCGCAAGACGATGAGCCGGCTGAAGGTCACGCCGTGAAGCTGTCGTTGCGCGGCGCGAGTGTCGCCACACTCGCGTTGCTCCTTCAGGCCTGCGCCACCCATCCGCCGCCGCTGCCGGGCCATGTCTGGTCGGGCCGGCTCGCGGTGCGCACCGACGCCGCGCCCGACCAGCCCGCGCGTTCGATGAGCGGCCAGTTCGAGCTGAGCGGCAGCGCGTCCAGCGGCCAGCTGATCCTCACCAGCCCGATCGGCACGACGATCGCGCGGGCGCGCTGGTCCGATCCGGTCGGCACGCAGGGCGCGCCGTCGCGGATCGAGCTCGAGGCCGACGGCGGCACCACGCGCTACGCGACGCTGGAGGACATGATGCAGCGCGCGATCGGCGACCAGTTGCCGCTGGCGGCGATGTTCGACTGGCTGGACGGCCGCCCGTGGCCCGGCGCGCCCGTCGTGCGCGGCACCGCCGCGCCCTCGTTCGACCAGCTGGGCTGGCACGTCGACCTCTCGCAGCTCGCCGGCAACCGCCTGATCGACGCGCAGCGCCCGCAACCGGCGCCGGTGCTGCACGTGCGCGTCAAGCTCGACGCCGCCGAGCCCGCGGCATCCGCCGCCTCCGCCTCCTGATCCCCCGATTTCCGCGTCCCCATGGCCGTCAAAGCCCTCTACGACCTGCCCGCGCCGGCCAAGCTGAACCTGTTCCTGCACATCACGGGGCGGCGCGCCGACGGCTACCACCTGCTGCAGTCCGTCTTCATCCTGATCGACTGGGCCGACACGCTGCACGTCGAGCGCCGCGACGACGGCCTGCTGCGCCGGCACGACCTCGGCCCGGCCCTGCCCGACTACGACCTGAGCCTGCGCGCCGCCCGCGCGCTGCAGCAGGCCAGCGGGACGTCGCACGGAGCGGACATCTCGGTGCTGAAGTCCGTGCCCTGGGGCGCCGGCATGGGCGGCGGCAGCTCCGACGCCGCCACCGTGCTGCTGGCGCTGAACCGGCTGTGGCAGCTGAACTGGCCGCGCCGGCGCCTGCTGGAACTGGCCGCGCCGCTGGGCGCCGACGTGCCCTTCTTCGTCGGCGGCGACAACGCGTTCGTCGAGGGCATCGGCGAGAAGCTGACCCCCATCGAGTGGGCGCCGCGCCGCTACGCGGTCGTGAAGCCGGCGGAAAGCCTGGGAACCGCCGGCATCTTTTCTCATCCGGACTTGGCACGCAACACGGAGCCTGCTACACTAGCGGGCTCTGTTGCACAGTTGGCTGCGCAGCACGAAAACGGTAAGGCGTTCGGTCGCAACGACCTCCAGCCGGTGGCCCAGGCCTTGTGCCCGCCCATCGCGCAGGTGGCGGGCTGGCTGGAAGCGCGATTCGGCAACAGCCGGATGACCGGTTCGGGCAGCGCGGTGTTCGCAACGGTCGGCGCGGACGCAGGTTCGTGGTCGGCGGGTGAGGTGCCCGACGGCTGGAACGCGCGGATGTGCCGAAGTCTGGCTCGGCACCCGTTGAAGGGTTGGGCGGACTGAAAAGGTTGGAGGGTTCGGCTTCGCGGCCGGATCCTGTGTAGGGGAGTCGCCAAGTTGGTAAAGGCATCGGATTTTGATTCCGACATGCGAGGGTTCGAGTCCTTCCTCCCCTGCCAAATGATCTCGCCCGGCGTCACCGGATGACGCCGCGGCCCACAAACCGGCCGCAAGGCCGGTTTTCGTTCTAGCCGCACACCTGCCACCACGGAGTCCTCGCTGTGCTGTTCAACACGGTCCTGTTCACCGGCAACGCGAATCCTGTCCTGGCCCAGGAGATCGCCACCCAACTCGGTTCCGAGCTCGGCAAGGCGAAGGTCGGCCGCTTCTCCGATGGCGAGTGCGACGTCGAGATCCAGCAGAACGTCCGCGCGCGCGACGTCTTCGTCGTCCAGTCCACCGGGGCGCCGACGAACGAGAACGTGATGGAACTGCTGATCATGGTCGATGCGCTCAAGCGCGCCAGCGCGCGCCGCATCACCGCCGTGATCCCCTACTTCGGCTACGCCCGCCAGGATCGCCGCCCGCGCTCGACGCGCGTGCCCATCTCGGCCAAGGTCGTCGCCAACCTGCTGCAGACCGCCGGCGTCGAGCGCTTGCTGACGATGGACCTGCACGCCGACCAGATCCAGGGCTTCTTCGACATCCCGGTCGACAACATCTACGCCTCGCCGGTGCTGCTGACCGACGTCAAGTCCAAGGCCTACCAGGACCTCGTGGTCGTGTCGCCGGACGTCGGCGGCGTGGTGCGCGCCCGCGCGCTGGCCAAGCAGCTCGGCTGCGACCTGGCCATCATCGACAAGCGCCGCCCGAAGGCCAACGTCTCGGAAGTGATGCACGTCATCGGCGACATCGACGGCCGCAACTGCGTGATCATGGACGACATGATCGACACCGCCGGCACGCTGGTGAAGGCCGCCGAGGTGCTCAAGGATCGCGGCGCCAAGAGCGTCTACGCCTACTGCACGCACCCGGTGTTCTCCGGCCCGGCCGTCGAGCGCATCAAGAACTCGGCGCTCGACGAGGTCGTCATCACCAACACGCTGCCGCTGTCGGATGCCGGCAAGGCCTGCAAGAAGATCCGCCAGCTGTCGGTGGCCTTCCTGTTCGCCGAGACCATCCGCCGCATCTCCGACGGCGAGTCGGTCACCTCCCTTTTTGCGGAACAGAACAACAACTTCTGAGCCGCATCACCCGATCCTTCGGCCGTCCGCCCACGAGCGGAGAAACGGTGGCTGGATCGTCTTTACCGGGCGCCTGGTCGCGGGGCCCAACAAAATGGAGTTTGTATGAAGTTCACCGCCTATGAGCGCAGCCTGCAGGGGACCGGAGCGAGCCGCCGCCTGCGTCTGTCCGGCAAGGTTCCCGGTATCGTCTACGGCGCCGGCGAGCCGCAAATGATCGAGCTCGATCACAACGCCCTCTACTTCGCCCTGAAGAAGGAAGCGTTCCACTCGTCCGTCCTGGAGATGGACCTGGGCGGCAAGACCTCGCAGGTCCTGCTGCGTGACTTCCAGATGCACCCCTGGAAGCAGATCGTCCAGCACATCGACTTCCAGCGCGTCGACGCCCAGACCCGCCTGCGCAAGAAGGTGCCGCTGCACTTCTCCGGCGAAGAGAACTCGCCGGCCGTCAAGACCGACAAGTGCCTGGTCAACCACGTCGCCAACGAAGTGGAAGTCGAGTGCCTGGCCACCGCGCTGCCCGAGTTCATCTCGGTCGACCTGAGCGACCTGGTCAAGGGCAAGTCGCTGCACGTGTCCGACCTGAAGTTCCCGGCCGGCATCAAGGCCGTGCGCCACGGCACGCAGAACCCGGTGGTCGTCTCGGTCGTCGAGCCGAAGGTCGACGCCGTGGATGCCGCCGCTGAAGCCGCCGCCGCCGAAGCCGCCGCCGCCGCGCCCGCCAAGGGCAAGGGTGGCAAGGCCGCCCCGGCTGCCAAGGCTGCCGCCCCCGCCGCCAAGAAGTGATCACGCGCGGCGACGGCCGCGACGAGATCTCTCCGGAGAGCCCCGCTTGGTCGGGGCTTTTTCGTTTCCGGCCGCGGCCTGCGATCGCGGGCCGGCCCGCCTCGCGCGTCAGCCGCGGTAGTTCGCCATCTCCTCGCCGAGGCGCACCGGCCGCGCCGGCGCCCACAGCGGGTTGAAGACGAGGTCGTCCTTCGGGAAGGTCATGATGACGGTGGAGCCGAGCAGGAAGCGGCCCATCTCCTCGCCCTTCTTCAGCACGATGTCCTGGCCGTCGTAGCGCCACTCGCGGATCTTGCCGGGGCGCGTGGTGTTGACGACGCCGTGCCACACCGTCTGCATGCTGCCTACGATGGTGGCTCCCACCAGCACCAGCGACCACGGCCCGTGCGGGCCCTCGAACAGGCAGACGACGCGCTCGTTGCGCGCCCACAGCCCCGGCACGCCCTGCGCGGTGACCGGGTTGACCGAGAACAGCTCGCCCGGCACGTGGATCATGCGCCGCAGGCGGCC
Organism: Burkholderiaceae bacterium; assembly: GCA_035634455.1. Lineage (GTDB taxonomy): Bacteria > Pseudomonadota > Gammaproteobacteria > Burkholderiales > Burkholderiaceae_C > Scleromatobacter. The sequence continues at coordinate 1,778 of DASQCX010000565.1, read as the reverse complement.
GTCGCACGGCATGTGGATGCGGTGGTAGTCCTTGGGGCTCAGGTAGATCGTGGCGAAGCTGCCGTCCAGGAACGGGTCGGCCAGCGCCGGGTCGCCGCCCAGCAGCGCCTGCGTCGTGTACTCGTGGCCCTTGGCCTGGAAGATGGTGTGCGTGTGGATGCGGCCGAACTGGCTGATCGCGCCGTCGACGGGGCAGATCAGGTCGGCGTGCGCGAGCGGACGCGCGCCGGGCTTGAGCGCGCGGGTGAAGAACTCGTTGAAGGTCTTGTACGCCGCTGGGTCGGATTCCAGCGCCTCGTTCATGTCGACGCCGTAGTCGCGGATGAAGTTGCGGATCAGGCGCTGCGTGAGCTTGCCGCGCTCCTTGTCCGCGACCCAGCCCGCGAAGTTCGTGAGCAGGCGCTTGGGATAGACGTATTGCGGCAGGACGGCGAGACGGGACATAGCCGGCAATTTTATCTGGTGAAACTCGGCCCCTCCGAGTAACACCGGCAACCGCCCAGCCCGCTTCGCGGCGCGTCAGTTCAGCAGCTTGTCGGCCGGCGTGTAGTCGTAGCCCAGCGCCTGCGCGACCGCCTGGAACGTGACCTTGCCGAGCGCGACGTTGAGGCCCGCCTTCAGGTGCGCATTGGCGCGCATCGCGGCCTGCCAGCCCTGGTCGGCCAAGGCCAGGCCCGGGCCGATCGTGGCGTTGTTCAGCGCGAAGGTCGACGTGCGCGCCACCGCGCCGGGCATGTTGGCCACGCAGTAGTGGACGACCCCGTCGACCACGAAGGTGGGCTCGGCGTGCGTGGTGGGGCGCGAGGTTTCGAAGCAGCCGCCCTGGTCGATCGCGACGTCGACCACGACCGCGCCCTTCTTCATGCGCGAGATCATGTCGCGCGTGACCAGCTTGGGCGCCGCGGCGCCGGGGATCAGCACGCCGCCGACCACGAGGTCGGCCGCGAGCACCGAGTCCTCCACCGACTGCGCGTTCGAATACAGCGTCGTGATGCGGTTGCCGAACACGAGGTCGAGCTGGCGCAGGCGGTCGACGTTCTTGTCCAGCACGGACACGCGCGCCCCCGCGCCGACGGCGCACTGCAGCGCGTGCGTGCCCACGACACCCGCGCCGAGGATGACGACATGCCCCGGCGCCACGCCCGGCACGCCGCCCAGCAGCACGCCCATGCCGCCCTTGCTCTTCTCGAGGTGCGCGGCGCCGGCCTGGATGGACATGCGCCCCGCCACCTCGCTCATCGGCGCGAGCAGCGGCAGGCCGCCGCTGACGCCGGTGATGGTCTCGTACGCGACGCACACGGCGCCGGACTTCACCAGCGCGGCGGTCTGCTCCGGATCGGGCGCCAGGTGCAGGTAGGTGTAGAGCAGCTGGCCGGGGCGCAGCATCGCGCACTCCTGCGGCTGCGGCTCCTTGACCTTGACGATCATGTCGGCCTTGGCGAACACCTCCTGCGCGCTGTCGGCCAGCGTCGCGCCGGCGGCGCGGTACTGCGCATCGTCCAGCCCGATCGCCGCGCCGGCGCCGGCCTGCACCAGCACCGCGTGGCCGTGGGCGACGAACTCGCGCACGCTGGCGGGCGTCAGGCCGACGCGGTACTCGTGGTTCTTGATCTCCTTCGGAACGCCGATCTGCATGGTTGTCTCCGTTAGACGTGTTCGTGATCGATCCAGCGTAGGCCCGCCCCGGGAAACTGTGAAGATTCATCGAAATTGCAGCGATTACAGTAGCGTTACTTATGAACCTGCTGGATCCCGCCGCGCTGGAATCGCTGGCCGCC
>DASQCX010000564.1:0-1523 GCA_035634455.1 Burkholderiaceae bacterium | reverse complement strand
TGGGTCGGCTTGGGTGGCTTCTTTTCCTGCTCGACGACGATGTCCGGCGGCTTGGGCGGCGCCTCGACCGGCGCGGGCACGGGAACGGGCGCCGGCGCGGGCGGCGGAGGCGGCGCCTCGACCGGCGGCGGGGCGGCCGTCTCGGGAATGGCGGCCCACAGCTCGGCCGAGGCCGGCGTCGGCTCCGTCGAGCTGCGCCAGTGCAGGCCCCACACCAGCGCACCGATCAGCGTCGCGTGGGCGACGATGGAGATGGTGACGCCGGTGCTCCAGTCCTCGTCGCGCGGAGGGCGGTCGTCGGGGCGGCGGGCGAAGACGCTGGTGGTCATGCCTGGCGGGTCATCCGATCTGCTTGACGGCCAGGCCGACGCGCTGGACGCCGGCCTTCTGCAGCGTGTCCATCACCTTGACGATGCTCTCGTAGCGCACGGACTTGTCGCCCGCGATGATCACCGGCACGTCGGCGCGGCCGCCCTGCAGCTCGTTGACGCGCGCGGCGAGCGCCGGGATCGTCGTCGGCTCGGGATCGGTCTTGTCGACGCGGATCTTGATGCGCTCGTCGGTGCCGACGATCACCTCGATGACCGACGGCGGGCGCTGCTTGGCCTTGCCCATCGAGGGCAGGTCGACGACGCCGGTGGTGATCAGCGGCGCGCTGACCATGAAGATGATCAGCAGCACCAGCATGACGTCGATGAACGGCACCATGTTGATCTCGCTGATCGAGCGGCGGCCGCGGCCGCGGGAGACGACGCCCGGCATGGCGGCGCCCCCTCAGCGCGTGCCGCCTGCGGCGCCCTGGGGCGCGGCGGCGTTGCGCTGCAGGATGTTGGAGAACTCGTCGCTGAAGCTTTCCAGCCCGATGGCGATGCGGTCGATGTCGCGCGCGAAGCGGTTGTACGCGACCACGGCCGGGATGGCCGAGAACAGGCCGATCGCGGTGGCCACCAGCGCCTCGGCGATGCCCGGCGCCACGGTGGCCAGCGTCACCTGCGACATGTTGGACAGGCCGACGAACGCGTTCATGATGCCCCACACCGTGCCGAACAGGCCCACGTACGGGCTCACCGAGCCGACCGACGCGAGGAAGCCGAGGTTGCCCTCGATCGCGTCGAGCTCGCGCTGCAGGCTGGCCTTCATCGCACGGCGGGCGCCGTCGAGCTGGGTGCCGGTGTCGAGCCGGCGGTCGCGCAGCTTCATGAACTCGCGCATGCCGCTCGAGAACAGGCGCTCCAGCGGGCCGGTGTCGGCCTGGTTGGAGGCCTGGCTGTAGAGGTCGGTGAGGCTCTTGCCGGACCAGAAGTCCTGCTCGAAGGCCTCGTTGCGGCGCTTGATCCGGCCGATCGACCCGAGCTTGGAGAAGATCAGTCCCCAGCTGAACAGCGACATCAGCAGCAGCCCCGCGATGACGATCTTGACGACGATGCTGGCGTGCAGCACCAGTTCGATGATGGAGAGGTCCTGGTTCATTCGATCGCCTCGAGGATGGGGCCGGGGATGCGGGTGGGTTTCATGGTGGCGCG
>DASQCX010000563.1:0-11354 GCA_035634455.1 Burkholderiaceae bacterium | reverse complement strand
CGGCCTCGCGGACCCACGCGCCGTCCTCGTGGGCACGACGCCGGGTGGCGAGTCGTTCGCGGTTGCACGGACCGTCGCCGGCCAGCACGCGGCGGAACTCGTCCCAATCGATCGCGCCGAATGCCCAGTGGCCGGTGGCGTCATCGAAGCGAAGTGCCGGGTCGGGAAACGTCAGCCCGAGATAATGGCCCTGCGGCACCGTGGCATCGACGAACTTTTGGCGCAGCGAATCATTGGTGAAGCGCTTGATCTTCCAGCGCATCGATGCATCGGAATGCTGCGATTGGGCATCCGGTGGGCCGAACATCATCAGGCTCGGCCACCACCAGCGGTTCGTCGCCTCCTGCACCATCGCGCGCTGCGCCTCGGTGCCCTGGCGCATCATCGTGTTCAGGGAATCGAAGCCCTGGCGCTGGTGGAAGGACTCCTCGCGGCAGATGCGCACCATCGCGCGCGCATACGGCGCATACGAGCAGCGGCACAGCGGCAGCTGGTTCATGATGGCCGCGCCGTCCACCAGCCAGCCGATCATGCCGACGTCGGCCCAGGTCAGCGTCGGGTAGTTGAAGATCGACGAGTACTTGGCCTTGCCGGTGTGCAGCGCGTCCAGCATCTGGTCGCGCGAGGTGCCCAGCGTCTCGCCGGCTGCGTACAGGTACAGGCCGTGGCCGGCCTCGTCCTGCACCTTGGCCAGCAGGATGGCCTTGCGCTTGAGCGTCGGCGCGCGCGTGATCCAGTTGCCCTCGGGCAGCATGCCCACGATCTCGGAGTGCGCGTGCTGGCTGATCTGGCGCACCAGCGTCTTGCGGTAGTGCTCCGGCATCCAGTCCTTGGCCTCGATGAAGCCCTCGTTGTCGAGCGCCCGCTCGAAGACCTCCTCGGCGACGACCTCGTCGGCGCTGCGGATGGCGGCGCGCTCTTCCTTCGGAGCCGTGTCCATTGCCTGGGTGTACATCGTCTACTCCTTTACTTCTTGCGTTGATCGACGACGCGCCGCGCCTTGCCGACCAGGGTTCGTTCGATCGAGTCGGGCTGCCCGACGCGCACCGCGGTGCTCACGCCGGTCAGCGTCTTGATGCGCTCCTGCAGCTCGCGGCCGACCGCGCCCGGGTCGGCGCCCAGATGCGTCGGCAGCAGCTCGCACAGCACCTCGACCTTGTCCAGCAGCCCCTCGCGCGTGACGACCAGCTGGTACTGCCCGCCGAGCGCGCCGTGCGCCAGCACGATCTCCTCGATCTGCGTCGGGAACAGGTTGACGCCGCGGATGATCAGCATGTCGTCGGAGCGGCCGACGATCTTGCCCATGCGGCGCATGCTGCGCGCCGTCGGCGGCAGCAGGCGCGTGAGGTCGCGCGTGCGGTAGCGGATCACCGGGAAGGCCTGCTTGGTCAGCGTCGTGAAGACGAGCTCGCCCTCCTGCCCGTCGGGCAGCACATCGCCGGTCTCGGGGTCGATGATCTCGGGATAGAAGTGGTCCTCCCAGATCACCGGGCCGTCCTGCGTCTCGACGCACTCGCTGGCCACGCCCGGGCCCATCACTTCCGACAGGCCGTAGATGTCGACGGCGTCGATGTTCGCGGCCTGCTGGATGTCGCGCCGCATCGCCTCCGTCCACGGCTCGGCACCGAAGATGCCCACGCGCGCGCTCATCTCGCGCGGATCCATGCCCTGCCGGCGGAACTCCTCGCAGATCACCTGCATGTACGACGGCGTCACCATGATCGCGTCGGGCTTGAAGTCGGTGATCAGCTGCACCTGCTTCTCGGTCTGGCCGCCGGACATCGGCACCACCGTGCAGCCCAGGCGCTCGGCGCCGTAGTGCGCGCCGAGGCCGCCGGTGAACAGGCCGTAGCCGTAGGCCACGTGCACCATGTCGCCCTTGCGCACGCCGGCCGCGCGCAGCGAGCGCGCGACGAGGTCGGCCCAGTGGTCGATGTCGGACTGCGTGTAGCCGACGACCGTGGGCTTGCCCGTGGTGCCCGACGACGCGTGCACGCGCACCACCTGCTCGCGCGGCACCGCGAACAGGCCGAACGGGTAGTTCGCGCGCAGGTCGCCCTTGCCGGTGAACGGAAACTTCGCGAGGTCGGCCAGCGTCTTGCAGTCGCTCGGATGCACGCCCTTCTCGTCGAACGCGCGCCTGTAGTGCGGCACGTTGGCGTAGACGTGCTCCAGCGTGGCGCGCAGGCGCGCCAGCTGCAGCGCCGCGATCTCGTCGCGGCTGGCGCGTTCGATCGGGTCGAGTTCGGCGGGACGGAGTGCGTGGATGGTCATCTCAACCCTCGTTGGGCAGCACCGGCCTGCCCTTCATCGTGTAGGAGCGGCCGCGGAACGCCAGCACGCGTTCGTCGCGCTGGTTGCGCACGTCGACGTCGTAGACGCCCAGGCGGCCGGTCCTGCTCACCTCGACGGCCGTCGCGGTCAGCAGGTCGCCGAGCCGGCCCGGCGCGATGATCTGGACGTCGAAGCCGGCAGCCACGGTGATCTCGTCGTAGGCGTTGCAGGCGAACGCGAAGCACGAGTCGGCCAGCGCCGTCAGCAGGCCGCCCTGGCAGCTGCCGTGGCCGTTGAGCATGTCCTCGCGCACGGCCATCGTCATCGTGCAGCTGCCGGGGCCGATGGCCGCGACGCGCATGCCCATGCCCTGCGAGGCGCGGTCGGTCGCCCACATGTGGTCGCGCACGCGCTCGGCGATGCGTTGCGGATCGCTCATGCTCAGCGATCCTTGAAGACGGCCGCGCGCTTCTGCTGGAACGCCGCCACGCCCTCGGCGAAGTCGTGCGCGCGGCCCAGCTCGCCCTGCATGCGCGCCTCCAGCGTCAGGGCGTCGGACAGCGTCAGCGCCTGCGACGCGTCGAGCGCCTGGCGCGTGGCCACCAGCGCCTTGGACGGCATCGCGGCCAGCCTGTCGGCCAGCGCCTGAGCGTGCGACGGCAGCTCGGCGTCGTCGACCACCTGCCAGACCATGCCGAAGCGCTCGGCGTCGGCGGCGGACAGCTTGTCGCCGGTGAGCGCCAGCGCCAGCGCGCGCGGCCGGCCGACCAGGCGCGGCAGCAGCCAGGTGCCGCCGCAGTCGGGGATCAGGCCGATCTTGGCGAACGCCTGGATGAAGCTGGCCGAGCGCGCGGCCAGCGCGATGTCGCAGCAGAACGCGAGGTTGGCGCCCGCGCCCGCGGCCACGCCGTTGACCGCGCACACCACCGGCACCGGCATGGACTGGATGCGCAGCGCCAGCGGGCGATAGTTCTTCTCGATGACGGCGGCGATGTCGGGCTTGCCGTCGGCGCCGGCGGCCATGCCCGGGTCGTTGAGGTCCTGGCCGGCGCAGAAGCCGCGGCCGGCGCCGGTGATCAGCACCGCGCGCACGCCCTCGTCGGCCGCCGCGGCGTCGAGCGCGGCGCGCAGCTGCGCGTGCATGTCCTGCGTGAAGCTGTTGAGCGCGGCGGGGCGGTTGAGCGTCAGCGTGCGCACGGCGCCGCGCTGCGCGACCAGCACGAGGGCGTCGGGCGGCGACAGGAGGGACGGTTCGGACATGGGCTTGCCTCGGGTTGGGGTCGCGGGCCGGAATTCTTTGACCGACCGGTCGGTTAATCTTAGACTCGCAATTGATCCGGCGCAAGCCCGTACGCCCGGCTCAGCCATTACTCGAGGTAAACCACCATGCCCTGCTACGAGATCGACGGCCTGCGCCCGGTCGTCCACCCGACCGCCTACGTCCACCCCACGGCCGTGCTCATCGGCGACGTGGTGATCGGCCCGCGCGCCTACATCGGCCCCTGCGCCAGCCTGCGCGGCGACTTCGGCCGCATCGTGCTGCAGGACGGCTGCAACGTCCAGGACACCTGCGTGATCCACGGCTTCCCGGCCTCGGACACGCTGCTGGAGGACAACGCCCACATCGGCCACGGCGCGGTGCTGCACGGCTGCGTGATCCGCGCCGACGCGCTGGTGGGCATGAACGCCGTCGTGATGGACGAGGCCGAGATCGGCGCCGGCGCCTTCGTCGCCGCCAGCGCCTTCGTGCGCGCCGGCCTCAAGGTGCCGCCGCGCTCGCTGGCCGGGGGCGTGCCCGCCAAGATCCTGCGCGAGCTGAGCGAGCAGGAACTCGGCTGGAAGCGCGAGGGCACCGCCACCTACCAGCGCCTGACCGAGCGCTGCCGGGCGACGATGAGGGAGTGCGAGCCGCTGGCCGCCGAGGAGCCCGGCCGCGGGCGCCTGGACGCCGGCAGCGTGCAGCCGCTGGTCGCCACGAAGCGCGACGCCGGCTGAACGGGCGCCCCGCCCGCACTTGCCTGTTTCAGGGGGTTGGCACAAGCTCGGGGCGCTGCACAATCCAGTCCTTCCCCTGGAGGCTGACAATGGACAAACGCGAGTTCGAGGCGGTGGTGGACGAGTTCGGCGCCGACGTGCAGGACCTGGTCGAGCTGGTGGAGCAGGCCCGCTACGAGCAGGCGACGGCGGTCGAGATCTCGCGCCTGCTCGACGCCCGCGAGGACCTGCTCGCGCTGGTCACGCGCCTGCCCGCGCTGCGCGCCGCGGAGGCGCCGGCCGACATGTCCGTGCCGCTCGCGAGCCTGCGCACGCGCATCGCCCGCGCGCGCGAGGCGCTCAAGTCCAGCCACGATTCGAAGGAGATCCTGCAGATGGTCAGCGAGACCGGCGAGACCTTCGCCACCATCGTCGCCCCGCTGCAGGCCGCGGGCCGCTGGCCCAAGGGCCGCTCGCGCTGAGAACCCGTGAGCGCCCGGGCGGCGAGAATGCGTCCATGAAACTGGTCATGGACGTCCACATCTCGGGCGACGGCGCCCGCGTCGCCGCCGTCGCGTTCGACGACTGGGCCGCCGCCGAGGCCACGCGCCACCACTCGCTGGCCGTCGCCCACGTCGAGAAGCCGGCCAAGGGCGAGCTCGACCTGCGCGCCCTGCCCTGGCTGATCCGGCTGCTGGAGGCCGAGCGCCTGCAGCCCGAGGCCATCGTGCTCGACGGCTTCGTCCACCTCGACGCCCAGGACACGCCGGGGCTCGGCCGCCGCCTGTTCGACGCGCTGGCGGGCCGAACCACCGTGATCGGCGTCTCGAAGTCCGCCTTCAAGGGCGCGGACACGCCCGACCAGTTCTGCGTCTTCCGCGAGGACGAGACGCCGCCGCTCGTCGTCACCTGCGCCGGCGTCGACCTCGGCGCCGCGAAGGCACGCGTCCGCATGATGCACGGCCGCAAGCGCGTGCCGACGCTGATGAAGCTGGCGGCGCGCATCGCCAAGGGCAGCATCGACGCCTGACGCCCCCATCCCGCCGCCCGCCATGGACGCCACCACCCTCGCCGCCTACGACGCCGCCGCCTCCTCCTACGCCGCCAACTGGGACGGCCAGCCGCCGCCGGAGGACATGTACCAGCAGCTGCGCGCGCATTTCAGGCCGGGCCCGACCGCCGAGATCGGCACCGGCAGCGGCCGCGACGCCGCGTGGCTCGCCGCCAACGGCTTCGAGGTCCACGGCTTCGACGCCTCGGCCGGCCTGCTCGCCCACGCGCGGGCCGCGCACCCCGGCATCCCGTTCGACTTCGCCGCCCTGCCCGACCTGGCCGGCGTCGCGCGCGGCGCATGGCAGAACGTGCTGTGCGAGACGGTGATCATGCACCTGCCCCGCGCGCAGATCGCGCCGTCGGTGCGCTCGCTGCTCGCGCTGCTGCGCCCGGGCGGCACGCTGTACCTGAGCTGGCGCGTCACCGAGGACGCGTCGACGCGCGACCCCGCGGGCCGGCTCTACGCGGCGTTCGACAAGTCGCTCGTGAGCGGCGAACTCGGCGCCGGCGACACGATCGTGTTCGACGAGGACGCGACCAGCGTCGCGTCGGGCAAGCGCATCCAGCGGCTCGTGATCAGGCGCGCCGCCTAGAAGACCGTCACGCGGCGGTCGTCTTCCTCGGGCTGGACGCTGTCGACGTAGTCGAGGTAGGCCGAGTCGCGCGCGTCCGGCGCGGCGCAGCGGCGCACGAACGCGAGCGCGGCGTCGGCGACCTCGCGCCAGCCGCTGTCGATCACCAGCGAATGGCCGCGGCCGGGGATCTGGACGATCTCGGTGAGGCCCGGATTGAGCTGCTGCTGGCGATACGCGGCGTTGGCGATCGCCCATGGCACCGTGTTGTCCTGCCCGCCGGAGACGATCAGCAGCGGGCCGCGCTCCTGGTTCAGCGTGTCGACCTGGGCCTCGGTCCACGGGTTGACGTTGGCCGCGGCCGCCTGGAACAGCGGCGCGCCGGGCGCGGGCACGGCGTGCTCGCGGTACAACGCCCGCGCCTCGTCCGCGCCCACCGCGTTGGCGAAGGCGAAGCGGAACTGCTCCTCGCTCAGCGGCACCGCGCGCCGGCGGTTGGCCGGGTTGCCCAGCACCGGCCACGCGGCCTTGAGCGCCGACAGGGGCAGCGGCAGCACGCCGCGGAACGGCGCCGGCGAGATCGCCACGGTGGCCGCCGACTGCCCGCGCCCCGCGAGGATCTGCGCCAGCAGCCCGCCGAAGGAATGGCCGACGACGGCCGGCTTGCGCTCGAGCTGCGAGATGATCGTGGAGAAGTGGTCGGCCACCTGGCCCACCGTGTTGCCGGCCATCGCGTCGGGGTTCGCGTTGGCCTCGGCCACCGAGGCCGGGTCGCCGGGCCAGCCCGGCGTCAGCGCGATGTAGCCGGCCTCCTCGAACAGCTCGGCCCAGCGCAGCCAGCTTTCGGGCAGCAGCCACAGGCCGTGCACGAAGACGACCGGGTGCAGCCCGGAGACGTTGGCGCGCTGGATCTGCGCGCGTTCGGCGGCCGTGATGCCGCCCGCGGATGACGATGCCGAAGTGCCCATGCGCCTGCTCCCCGCCGGATCCGGGCCTCGACGGAGGTCTGCATCGGATCCGATTTCATCGTATCCAAATGTAGCTCGACGTCAACAGGAGTCGCCACCAACTCCCCAGTTCCGGGCAACGCCGTTACATGCGCCCGGCCGCCGGCGCGGCGGACGCCACGGGCGGTTGCGCCGCGATCCAGCGGTCGGCCTCCGGCAGGCGCTGCGTGCGCACCTTCGCGCGGTAGCGGATCACCGCGGCGTTCTTGACGATGCGCTCGCGCGTGGCTTCCGGCACGTGGGTGCGCACGAAGGCGTCCAGGCGCGGCAGCAGCGCCGCGTCGGCGCCGGTGTCGAAGAAGCGCGCGGCGATCGTGGCGCCCGCGCCCTCGCCGAACAGCGGCTCGACCTGCGGCCAGTGGCCGGCGATGAAATCCAGCGTCAGGCCGGGATGCCACCAGCCGACGGCCCGCAGCAGGCGGCTGGCGACAGTCACGGGCGGCTCGCCGGAGATGGCCAGCGCCAGCGCGCGCTGCGCGAGCGCCGGATCCTGCGCCTCGCCGAGCAGCTGGTAGCGCTCGCCCTTCTCGAGCTCCGTCGGCGCCGCCAGCGCCAGCGCGTGCAGCCTGTCCCAGGTGGCCGCGTCGGCGCGCATCGCGACGACGGACAGCACCGCCTCGCGGCGATCGGCGTCCAGGCTGTCGGGATCCGCCAGCCAGCGCTCGAACGACCGTTGCACGTCCGCCAGCGCGCGCGGATCGCCGAAGCCGCCGAGCGCCTCGACGAGCGCCACGCGCAGCGTCCGGACGTCGCTGCCCTCGCCGTCGCGCGCGTCGCCGCCGACCTCGCGCAGGAACGGCGCCAGCAGCGCGCGCGCCCACTCGCGGAACGCCGCTTGCGAGGCCAGGCCGTCGTGCAGCTGGTCCAGATCGCGCAGCTGGTCGACCAGCATGCGCGCGAGCATCGGGTTGTCGCGCGAGGCCGGCACGGCGCGCATCAGCGCCAGCAGCTGCGCCATCGGCAGGCGGCCGGCGAACGCCAGCGCCTGCGTGTCGGCGAGCAGGCCCAACTGGTCGTCCACGCCCAGCCGGCCGAAGGCGTCGCGCAGCGCAGCCAGGCCGGCCTCGGTGTAGCGCACGCGCACGTAGGTCGACTGCCCCGCGTTGATCACGACCGGGCCGCAGCCCGGGACGACCACCCGCTGCGGCACGGCGCCGGTGACGACGGCGCGCGCCTGCCCGCCGCCGAGGACCGCCACCTTCACCGGCACGTGCCAGCGCGCGACGCGCGGCGCGTCGACGCGGAACTGCTCCTGCGCCAGCCGGACGACCGTGCGGCCGGCGACGCAGCGCGCGTCGAGCTCGGTGAGCTGCGGCACGCCCGGCTGCAGCGTGAGGTCGCGCGCGATCGCGGTCACCGGCCGCGGCGTGGCCACGTCCAGCGCGCGCCACAGGTCCTCGGTCACCGTGTTGCCGTAGGCGTGCTGCGCGATGTAGCGGCGCACGCCGTCGCGGAAGCCCGCGTCGCCCTGCCAGGCCTCCAGCGTGCGCACCACCTGCTCGCCCTTCGAGTACGTGATGGTGTCGAACGCGCCCTCGGCCTGCGAAACGTCGTCGATGTGCATGATCACCGGATGCGTGCCGCGGCGCGCGTCGATGTCCATCGCGCGCTGCCGGGAGCCGGCCTCCCGGGGCCAGCCCGTCCACTCCGGATGCAGCTGCTCCGTGGCCTTGACCTCCATCCACGACGCGAAGCCCTCGTTGAGCCACAGATCGTCCCACCACGCCATCGTCACCAGGTTGCCGAACCACTGGTGCGCGACCTCGTGCGCGACCGTCTCGAACACGCGGTGGCGGTCGTCCTCGGTGGCGCGCCTGTCGTCGACCAGCAGGTCGCGCTCGAAGTAGAAGATCGCGCCCCAGTTCTCCATCGCGCCGAAGGTGACGCTGCCGCCGGCGCCGGCCACCATGTCCAGCTTGGGCAGCGGGTACGGCGTGCCGAACCACTGGTTGTAGAACGGCAGCAGCTGCGCCGCGGCGTCGAGCGCGTAGGCGGCCTGCGCCGTGTCGCCGCGCTTGACGATGACGCCCACGTCGACGCCGCCGACGTCGCGCCGCACGCGCTCGAAGTCGCCCAGGCCGAAGAACAGCAGGTAGGTCGACATGGCCGGCGTCTTCGCGAAGCGCACGCGCTCGAGCCCGTCGGGCAGCGCCTCGGTGGACGCGACGGGCATGTTGCCGACGGCCATCAGCGCCGCCGGCACGGTGGCCGTCAGCTCGAAGGTGGCGCGGCGCGCGGGCTCGTCCCAGCTCGGCACGAAGCGGCGCGCGTCGGAGTCCTCGAACATGGTGAACAGCGAGCGCGACGGGCCTTGCGGCGTGTCGTGGTCGAGGTGGAACAGGCCGGACGCCTGGTCGTTGATCTTGCCGGAGTAGGCGATGCGCAGCACGTGGCGGCCGAGTGCCAGCGGATGCGCGAACGTGAAGATGGCGCGCTCGCGCTGCGCGTCGAGCGCGATGCGCGGCGCGGCGGACTCCTCGTCGAGGCGCACGCTCGCGATCTTCAGGTCGGCGCTGTCCAGCTCGATGCGGTTCGTGCGGCGGCGCACGGCGACGTCGATCTCGACGCTGCCGTCGAAGGTGGCCTCGGCCGCGTGCGGCGTGATCGCGATGCGGTAGGCGTCGGGCACGACGTCGTCCGGCAGGATCATGCGGTTCGCGGGCGCGGCGGACGCGCCGGCGCACAGCAGGACGAGGGCGACGGCGGCGATCCGGGAGAGGTTCTTGCGCATGGCTGGATGAGTTGACGCGGCGCCGGGCATTCTAGGGATGCGGCGGCGCCGGCCTTGCATTTGATAAACGTTACGATTTACCATCAACCCATTCGTTGACAACTTCCAGCGAGGTCCATCATGCGCAAGCCCCCGCCGTCCGGCTGGCCGCAGGCCCAGTCCAGCCTGTTCTACCGCGACGCCGCCAAGGCGATAGCCTGGCTGTGCGACGCGTTCGGCTTCGAGCTGCGCCTCAAGGTCGAGGGCGAGCCGGGCGAGATCATCCACAGCGAGCTGATGTACGGCAGCGCGATGATCTGCGTCAGCGGCGCGGCCCGGCCGGGCGACGTGCACGAGCCCGGCCGCGAGTTCAAGGCGAAGCACGCCAGCCCCCTGGACGTCGGCGGCCGCAACACGCAGGCGATCTGCCTGTTCGTCGACGACGCCGACGCGCACTGCGCCCACGCCCGCGCGCACGGCGCGACGGTCACGTCCGAGCCGGCCACGCACGACTACGGCGACGACTACTGGAGCGACCGCAGCTACGGCGCCTGCGACCTCGAGGGCCATTCGTGGTGGTTCATGCACCGCGTGCGCGAGCAGCCCGCGACGTGACGCGCCGCGCCGCCTCCCCCGCGGTCGACGACGGCGCGCTCGACCGCACGCTGCAGGCGCTGGCCGAGCCCACGCGGCGCGCGGTCGTCGGCCTGCTGCGCCACGGCCCGCAGCGCGCCGGCGAGATCGCCGACGCGCTCGCGATGTCGCGCCAGGCGATGAGCCGCCACCTGCGCGTGCTGCGCCAGGCCGGCGTCATCTACGAGGTCGGCGCCGCCGGCCCCGACGACGACGCCCGCGCCCGCACCTACCGCCTCGACGCGCAGCCGCTGGCCGACCTGCAGTCCTGGCTGGGCGAGGTGCAGGCATTCTGGGGCGTGCAGATGCAGTCGTTCCGCAAGCAGGCCGAGCGCGTGGCGCGCGAGCGGGGCCGGCGATGAGCCCGGGCGACCGCGTCGCCGCGAGCGTGTTCGTCGACGCCCCGCCCGACATCGCGTTCGAGGTCTTCACCGCGCAGATCGACAGCTGGTGGCGCCACGGCATGAAGTTCCGCAGCGGCGGGCGCGATGTCAGCGTGCTGCATCTCGAACCGAAGCTGGGCGGCCGCCTGTTCGAGACGATCGCGACGCCGGACGGCGGCGACGGCCACGTCGTGCAGACCGGCACCGTCACGGCCTGGGACCCGCCGCGCGCGCTGGAGATTGAATGGCGTGGCGTCAATTTCGCGCCGCGCGAAAGGACCACCGTGTCGGTCCGCTTCGAGCCGCGCCGCGACGGCACGCAGGTGACGCTGGTGCACGCCGGCTGGGCGTCGCTGCCGCCCGACCACCCGGTGCGCCACGGCCAGGCCGTGCGGCCCTTCATCGCCGGCATGGGCATGTGGTGGTCCGACCAGATGACCGCGCTGCGCATGCAGGTCGACACGCTGCGCGCCGCGCCCTGGCTGCGCATCGCGCGCGGCGAGCTGGGCGTGCGCGCGTTCGACGCCGGCGCGAGCAACCCGCGCATCACCGAGTACCACGCGGGCACCAACATCGCGGGCCACGACGACAAGGCGAACTGGTGCTCGTCGTTCGTCGACTGGTCGCTGGGCCGCGCCGGCGTCGCGGGTACCGGCTCGGCGCTGGCGCGCAGCTGGCTCGAATGGGGCGACGCGATCGACGAGCCCCGCCCCGGCTGCATCGCCGTGCTGTGGCGCGACGACCCGCG
>DASQCX010000562.1:0-3907 GCA_035634455.1 Burkholderiaceae bacterium | reverse complement strand
AACGCGCGCTGGGCGCTGGCCGCCGAGGCCGGCCAGCTGGGCCTGATGGAATGGCGGGTGCGCGGCGACACGATCCTGCTCGACCCGCACGCCATCGCCATCTACGAGCTGCCGCCGGCGCCGGGCAACGTCTATCCGGCGCGCGACCTGCGGCTGCGCGTGCATCCCGACGACCGCGCGCGCATGAAGCAGGAGTCGCTGAACGCGATCGCCACGCGCACGCCGATCGTGCAGCGCTTCCGCGTCACGCTGCCGGCGGGCCGCCAGCGCACGCTCGAGATCGATGCGCGCGCCTTCATGGCCGACGGCCGCACCGTCTCGCACATGGTGGGCCTGGTGCGCGACGTCACCGACGAGGTCGACGCGCAGAACGCGATGCTGGAGGAGGGCGCGGCGCAGCGCACCTACCAGGCCAAGCGCGAGTTCCTGTCGCGAGTCAGCCACGAGCTGCGCACGCCGCTCAACGCGGTCATCGGCTTCTCCGACCTGATGCGCACCGACCGCAGCGAGCCGCTCACGCCCACGCAGCGCGCGCGCCTGGATCGCGTGGTCGACGGCGGGCAGTACCTGCTGCGCCTGGTCAACGACCTGCTGGACGTCGCGCGGCTGGAGGTCGGCGAGCTCAGCGTCGCGCTCAGCAGCGTGCGCCTCGCGCCGGTGCTGCACAACGCCGTCGACCTGCTGGAGACGGCGCGCGCCGGCCGCGATGTCCGCATCGTGGTCGACGAGCTGCCGCCGCAGCTGTTCGTCGTCGCCGACCCGGTGCGGCTGAAGCAGGTGTTCGTCAACATCCTGTCCAACGCGATCAAGTACAACCGGCCGGGCGGCCGCGTGTTCGTCGGCTTCGCGCAGACGCCCACGCAGGCCGTGCTGACGGTGCGCGACGAGGGCGCCGGCATGACCGCGCAGCAGCAGCGGGACCTGTTCATCCCGTTCCGCCGCCTCGGCGACGAGCCCAACGCCACCGAGGGCGCGGGCCTGGGGCTGGTGATCAGCCGCCACCTCGCCGAGCGCCAGGGCGGCTCGCTGGACATCGCCAGCGCGCCGGGCCGCGGTACCACGGTGACGATCCGCCTGAGCCGCGATCTCGAGGGGGACGGCGCGCCCACCGACTTCGTCGCCACCACCGCGTTCGGCCTGGGCATCGCCGCGACGGCCGGCACCATCGTCTACATCGAGGACGACCCGGTCAACATCCTGCTGCTGGAGCAATACGTGGCCCTGTATGGCGACGTGCAGCTGCAGGTCGCGCGCGACGGCGAGTCCGGCCTGGAGCTGGCGCGGCAGTGGATGCCCAACCTGGTGCTGCTGGACATGCAGCTGCCCGACATGACCGGCCTGGAGGTGCTCGACCGGCTGCGCGCCGACCCCGCCACCAGCCGCCTGCGCGTGGTGGCGCTGTCGGCCGACGCGATGCCGGCGCAGGTCACCGAGGCCATCGCGCGCGGCGCCGAGGCCTACTGGACGAAGCCGCTGGCGCTGACCAAGTTCAAGAGCGAGCTGCCGAAGTTCCTGCGTTGAGATTCGCGTCGGCGCACTGGGACAATGCGCGCATGAGCCTCATCGACATCGGCGTCAACTTCCATTCCTCGCAACTCAAGGGCAAGGACGTCGAGCTGCTGTCCCGCGCCGCGGCCGCGGGCGTCACGCACATCCTCGCCACCGGGACGTCGCTGCACGCCAGCGAGCTCGCGCTCGCGTTCGCGCGGACGCACGCGCGCGTGTGGGCGACCGCGGGCGTGCACCCGCACGACGCCAGGCACTGGACGGCGCCGTCCGCCACGCAGTTCGAGCCGCTATGGGCCGACGAGCGCGTCGTGGCCGTCGGCGAGTGCGGCCTCGACTACAACCGCATGTTCTCGCCGATGGCGGAGCAGCGCGCGGCGTTCGAGGCGCAGATCGCCGCCGCCGTCCGCCTCGGCAAGCCGCTGTTCCTGCACTGCCGCGACGCGTTCGACGACTTCCACGCGATGCTGCGCGACGCCGCCGCGGCGGGCGCGCACGGCGTCGTCCACTGCTTCACCGAAGGGCCGGCGCAGGCTGAGGCTTTCCTCGCGCTCGGCTTGGACATCGGCGTCACCGGCTGGGTCACCGACCAGGCGCGCGGCGCCACCTTGCGCGACGCGGTGCGCGCGATCCCCGCCGACCGGCTCCACCTGGAGACCGACGCGCCGTACCTGCGCCCGAAGAACGCCGGCAAGACCCGGCCGTACAACGAGCCGGCGTTGCTGCCGTTCGTGGCGCGGGCGGTGGCCGAGCTCAAGGGCATGGACGTGGCAGCGCTGTCGGCCCAGGCGACCGCGAACAGCCGCCGTCTCTTCAAGCTCCCGCAGTAGCCGCACCCGCCGCGGCGCGAGCTCCTGGAAACCTCGGACACGGACCGGTTCGCCCGCGTAAGTTCCGGTTCACGAAGCTGGTTTAATCTCGGAGCGACAGCGCCCAGACGCTGGCGCCACAACGAGATGGAGACCGTGATGAACGCAGCAACGATCCCGACGCTTCCGGTCGACGGCCTGTCGCACGTCGTCGGCCGCACCGACCTGCCGCTGTCCGACGCCACGATCCACAGGCTGCTGACCGACACGGTCGGGCGCCACCCCGACCGGCTGGCGGTGGTGTTCCGCGAGCAGGGCGTGCGCTGGACCTGGCGCGAGTTCCTCGCCGAGGTCGACGCGTTCGGCGCGGGCCTGGCGGCGCTCGGCCTGGCCAAGGGCGACCGCGTGGGCATCTGGTCGCCCAATCGCGTCGAGTGGCTGGTCACGCAGTTCGCCACGGCGCGCATGGGGCTGATCCTGGTCAACGTCAATCCGGCGTACCGGCTGTCCGAGCTGACCTACGCGCTGCAGGTCTCGGGCTGCCGCGCCATCGTGTCGGCCGAGCGGCTCAAGACCTCGATGTATCTCGAGATGCTGCAGAAGGTGCGGCCCGAGCTGCCCGCGCTGGAGCACGTCATCCGCATGGGCGACGAGCGCACGCCGGGCATGCTCAACTACGCGCAGGTGCTGGAACGTGGCCGCGCCGCGCCGGTCCCGGCCGCCGGCTGCGAGTGCCACGAGGCGATCAATATCCAGTTCACCAGCGGCACTACCGGCAACCCCAAGGGCGCCACGCTGACGCACCACAACGTCGTCAACAACGGCCGCTTCATCGCGATGGCGATGGACTTCTCCGACAAGGACTCGCTGTGCATCCCCGTGCCGCTGTACCACTGCTTCGGCATGGTGCTGGCGGTGCTGGCCTGCGTGTCCACCGGCGCGGCGATGGTGTTCCCGGGCGAGGTCTTCGACCCCGCGACCGCGCTCGCCGCGGTCGCGGAGGAGCGCTGCACCGCGCTGCACGGCGTGCCGACGATGTTCATCGCGGAGCTCGCGCATCCGCGCTTCGAGGAGTTCGACCTCTCGTCGCTGCGCACCGGCATCATGGCCGGCTCGCCGTGCCCGATCGAGACGATGAAGCAGGTCGTCTCGCGCATGCACATGCGCGAGGTGACGATCGCCTACGGCATGACGGAGACGTCGCCGGTGTCGTTCCAGAGTTCGACCGCCGACCCGCTCGACCGCCGCACCACCACCGTGGGCCGCGTGCAGCCGCACCTCGAATGCAAGATCGTCGACGCCGACGGCAACATCGTGCCGGTGGGCGAGAAGGGCGAGCTGTGCACCAAGGGCTACTCGGTGATGCTGGGCTACTGGGGCGACGAGAAGCGCACGGCCGAGGCCGTCGTCGACGGCTGGATGCACACCGGCGACCTGGCCACGATCGACGCGGAAGGCTTCTGCAACATCGTCGGCCGCGTGAAGGACATGCTGATCCGCGGCGGCGAGAACGTCTACCCGCGCGAGATCGAGGAGTTCCTGTTCCGCCACCCCAAGGTGCAGTCGGTGCAGGTGTTCGGCGTGCCCGACGT
>DASQCX010000561.1:0-4944 GCA_035634455.1 Burkholderiaceae bacterium | reverse complement strand
GCAGGGCAAACCCCGGAAAACGCAATATCATGCGAGGGAATCGAAATCCCTTCGCATCTCATGCGTCAAATACCGAAATCCCTGCAATTGGATGCGATCGATCGCAGCATTCTGAACGAACTGCAGAACGACGGAAGACTGCCGAACGTGGAGCTGGCGGCGCGCGTGCACCTGTCGCCGTCGGCCTGCCTGCGGCGGGTGAAACAGCTGGAGGAGACCGGGGTCATCGCCGGCTACGTCGCGCTGCTCAACCCCAAGCTGGTCGGCCAGAGCGGCGTCAGCTTCACGATCATCAACCTGGCGACGATGAGCAACGCGCTGCTCGAGGCGTTCGAGCAGGCGGTCGCCGAGGCGCCGGAGATCCTGGACTGCTACTACGTGGCCGGGTCCAACGACTACCTGATCCGCTTCGCCTACCGCGACGCCGAGGACCTGGAACGCTTCCACACCGACGTGCTGATGCGCCTGCCCGGCGTGGAGCGCTCGAATTCGATGCTGGTGCTGCGCACGGTCAAGAAGACCACGGCGCTGCCCGTGGCCGAGTAAGGCCGCGGTCGGGAAGGCCGGCGCCGCCGGCCTTGCGGGGGCGGGCTCAGGCCGCGGCGCTCAGCTCGGCGCCGCCGCGGCGCACTTCCGTGGCCTTGACCAGGTGATCGGCCGACGCGCGCGCGGCCGGGAAGACGTGGCCCTGCTCGAGCGCCAGGTGCTCCAGCAGCAGCGCCGCGTAGACGTCGGCGGCGTGGCGCAGCATGTCGACGTCGTAGCCGCCGAAGCCCTCGGCCACCGGCTGCAGCTGCGCGAGCACCTCGCGCCAGTTCTCCTCGAGCCAGCCCTGGTCCTGGCGCAGGCGGTCGATGCTGGTGTCGATGGCGGCGTCGCCGCGGCCGGAGATCAGCGGGAAGATCTGGCGGTCGACGTCGGCATGGTGCTGGCGCGCGGTGTGCGAGAAGAAGTCGATCACCGAGCGGGCGTGGTCGCGCGCCCAGGTGTCCCAGCCGCGATCCTCCATGTGGTTCACCAGCGTCTGCAACTCGCCCAGCCAATAGCGCATCTGCTCGTGCATGGCGTCGAGACGGTCGAGCATCGGCAGCGTGCCGGCGGTCGGGGTGTCGTTGGAGCGGGTTTCGTTCACGGCATCTCCTCGGGTGGGCGTCGGGGTTTCGGCTTCAGCATCGCATGCGTCGATGCCTTTCGCAAGAATCTTTTCCCAGGAAAAGATGTAACGCCGGCGCGTCGCTTTCGCCTCCTGATATGTGTCGGTTCCGTGTCGCCGTCACGAGGCCGCGAACGCCGCGAACGGAGTCGCCGTGAGCGACAGCGGACGCGCCTGCGCGGGTCCGGAGCCGTGTGGAGTCCGGCTGGGCGACGTCCGTTTCCGTATCGGAAATGGCTTTCCATGATGTGGAAATCGACGCTGATGCAACGCAGCAAAATTTCTCGTTATGAGAAATTGCTTTTCGCATAGAGGAACACGATGACTAAGTCATTGTTTTGTATGGTGTACTTCTTTAGTCTTATATAAGACACAAGTCTTCCATTTCGCTTGCAACAGGGCTACGCTAGATCCCGACGAATCACTTCTTCTTCCACCTCTTTCACGTTCATCCGAAGGAAGCCACCATGACCCAACTCACCCGTGACCAGCAGATCGCCGCCCTCGAGAAGGACTGGGCCGAGAACCCGCGCTGGAAGGGCGTCAAGCGCACCTACTCGGCGGCCGACGTGGTGCGCCTGCGCGGCTCGCTGCAGATCGACCACACGCTGGCCAAGCGCGGCGCCGACAAGCTGTGGAACCTGATCAACACCGAGCCCTTCATCAACGCGCTGGGCGCGCTGACGGGCAACCAGGCCATGCAGCAGGTCAAGGCCGGCCTGAAGGCGATCTACCTGTCGGGCTGGCAAGTGGCCGGCGACGCCAACAGCAACGGCGAGATGTACCCCGACCAGTCGCTGTACTCGGTGGACTCGGTGCCCAAGGTCGTCAAGAAGATCAACGCCACGTTCAAGCGCGCCGACGAGATCCAGTGGTCGGAAGGCAAGGACGACATCGACTTCTTCGCGCCCATCGTGGCCGACGCGGAAGCCGGCTTCGGCGGCGTGCTGAACGCGTTCGAGCTGATGAAGTCCATGATCGAGGCCGGCGCCTCGGGCGTGCACTTCGAGGACCAGCTGGCCGCCGCCAAGAAGTGCGGCCACATGGGCGGCAAGGTGCTGGTGCCCACGCGCGAAGCGGTCGCCAAGCTGGCCGCGGCCCGCCTGGCCTCCGACGTCATGGGCGTGCCCACCGTGCTGCTGGCGCGCACCGACGCCGAAGCCGGCGACCTGGTCACCAGCGACATCGACGACAACGACAAGCCGTTCTGCACCGGCGAGCGCACGGTCGAAGGCTTCTTCCGCACCCGCAACGGCCTGGACCAGGCCATCAGCCGCGGCCTGGCCTACGCGCCGTACGCCGACATGATCTGGTGCGAGACGGGCAAGCCCGACCTCGCGTTCGCCAAGGCCTTCGCCGACGCGATCCACGCCAAGTTCCCGGGCAAGCTGCTGGCCTACAACTGCTCGCCGTCGTTCAACTGGAAGAAGAACCTCGACGACGCCACGATCGCCAAGTTCCAGCGCGAGCTGGGCGCGATGGGCTACAAGTTCCAGTTCATCACGCTGGCCGGCTTCCACGCCCTGAACTACTCGATGTTCAACCTGGCCTACGGCTACGCGCGCAACAACATGAGCGCCTTCGTCGAGCTGCAGGAATCGGAGTTCGCCGCCGCCGAGAAGGGCTTCACCGCCGTCAAGCACCAGCGCGAGGTGGGCACGGGCTACTTCGACGCCGTCACGACGACGATCGAGCGCGAGGCCTCCACCGGCGCGCTGAAGGGCTCGACCGAGGACGAGCAGTTCT
Organism: Burkholderiaceae bacterium; assembly: GCA_035634455.1. Lineage (GTDB taxonomy): Bacteria > Pseudomonadota > Gammaproteobacteria > Burkholderiales > Burkholderiaceae_C > Scleromatobacter. The sequence goes on along the minus strand of DASQCX010000561.1, from coordinate 2,045 downwards.
TCGACAAGAAGCACGCCTGAGCGCGACGTCGCGTCGACCGGCGGCTGCGAGGGGCAGGCGCCGGTCAGGCCCGCGACGATGAAGCCCACCCGACTTGAGCACCGGGTGGGCTTTTTTTTTGTGCTCTTCGCCGATCTCCGGGGCGACGGGTTGATGCGCTCGAGCGCAGCGCTGGCCTCGGGTGCCTGCGGCGCCGGGGCTTCGCCGTTGGCGGCGAAGCGCTTGGCCAGCCGCTCGCCACGCGCTTCGCCGCCAACGGCGAAGCGCTCAGCGCCGCAGGCACGCGCGGCCAGCGCTGCGCTGCGCCTCAGCATCAACCCGTCTTCCCCGCAGATCGGCGAAGAACCTTTTTTTCGTCCGCGCGCGACGGCGCCGGGACGCCGCGCGGACCGTCCCTAGAATGTCCCGCTGGACGGGAGCCGAGAAGGAGTCGGATGAAGTTGCTGCTGGTCGACGACCACGCGCTGCTGCGCGATGGCCTGGCCTTGCTGATGGCGCAGGAGTTCGGCGGCCTGCAGGTGCTGCAGGCCGGCACCGTGGCCGAGGCGCACGCCGCGCTGCGGGCCGAGCCGGACGTCCGGCTGGTGCTGCTGGATCTGGGCCTGCCCGACGGCGACGGCATCGAGGCGCTGCCGCAGCTGCGCGAGGCCGCGCCCGCGGCGGTGCTGGTGGCGCTGTCGGCGGACGAGAAGCGCGAGACCATCCTGGCCGCGATCGCCGCCGGGGCCGCGGGCTACATCCCCAAGACCTCGCAGTCGGGCGTGATGCTGGAGGCCTTGCGCTTCGTGCTGTCGGGCGGCGTCTACCTGCCGGCGGCCGTGCTGGAGCAGCGCGCCAGCGAGCGCCCGGGCGCGGTCGCGGCCGATGTCGCGCAGCGCTCCAGCGAGGACCTGGGCCTGTCGCCGCGCCAGGTGGACGTGCTGCGGCTGCTGGTCGAGGGCAAGTCCAACAAGCTGATCGCGCGCGACCTGACGATGTCGGAGTCCACGGTCAAGACGCATCTGGAAGCGCTGTTTCGCAGACTGTCGGTGAACTCGAGGACGCAGGCGGTGGTGGCGGCGGCACGCCTGGGCCTGCGCCTGAATCCGCTGTAGCCGCCAGCCATTCGCGCAGGCGCGCCGGGTTCACCGGCTTGTGCATCACGGGCAGCTCGCTGCGGGCGATCGCGACCAGCCGGTCGGCGGAGACGTCGCCGGTGACGATCAGGGCCGGCACGCGCGCGCCGAGCGCGGCGCGCAGGCGCGCGACGACCTCGACGCCGTCGCCGCTCGCGAGCCGGTAGTCGCAGAGGATGGCGTCGGGCCGCCGCGGCCAGCGGGCGAGCAGCGCCAGCGCGGCGTCGCCGCCGGCCGCGACCGCGCAGTCGCAACCCCAGCCCTGCAGCAGCTCCTGCAGCGCCTGGCGGATCGGCGGCTCGTCGTCGACGACGAGCACGGCCAGTCCCTTCAGGACGGCCTCGCCCGACGCGAGCCGGGCTTGCGCCGGCGCGCTCGGCGCCGCGCGCGGCACCGTGAGCCGGAAGACCGAGCCACGGCCCGGCGTCGACGCCACGTCCACGCGATGGCCCAGCAAGCGCGCCGTGCGGCGCACGATGGACAGGCCCAGCCCCAGGCCCTTGGCGCGATCGCGCTCCGGGTTGTGCAGCTGCACGAACTCCTCGAAGATGTCGTCGAGCCGGCCGGGCTCGATGCCGATGCCGGTGTCGCGCACCTCGAACACGATCGCGTCGCCGCGCGCGCGGGCGGCCACCAGCACGCCGCCGCGGCGCGTGTAGCGCAGCGCGTTGCTCACCAGGTTGTCCAGCATGCGCGAGAGCATCGCCTCGTCGCTCAGCACCCAGGCGGTCGACGTGCGCACGCGCAGCCGCAGCGCGAGCGCCTGCGCGGCCGGCGCGAAGTGGCGCTCGACACGCGCCAGCAGCTCGTCGACTCGCAGGGGCTCCACCTCGGCCCGCTCGATGCCGGCGTCCAGCCGCGAGATGTCGAGGATGGCCTTGAGCAGCGATTCCATGGCCTCGGCCGACTTGTCGATGCGCCCGATGACGT
>DASQCX010000560.1:0-5516 GCA_035634455.1 Burkholderiaceae bacterium | reverse complement strand
GAACTCACGGGCCCTCGCGGGCCGACGGTTTTCAAGACCGTTGCAATCGACCACTCTGCCACGCTTCCGGGATCGAGCCCGCGATTGTAGCGACCGGCCCGCCCGTCAACCCGGCTTGCGCACCTGCTGGCACGGCACCTGGATCACCTCGCGGCGGCCGCCGTCGACGCGCACGGCGGTGAGCTGGCCGCCCCAGATGCAGCCGGTGTCGATGCACAGCAGGGTCGGGGTGTCGACCAGGCCCAGCTGCGACCAGTGGCCGAAGGCGATGGGGACGTCGCGCGTCAGGCGGTGCGGGTGCGCGAACCAGCGCTGCATCGCGGGGTCGGCCTCGCCGGGGGTGTCCTTCTTCAGTTCGAGCTCGCCGTCGGCGCTGCACAGGCGCATGCGCGTGAGGACGTTGACGGTGAAGCGCCAGCGGTCGGGGCCGCGCAGCGCGGGGTCCCAGCGGCGCGGCTCGTTGCCGTACATGGTCGGCAGGAATTCGACGATGTCGTCGGAGCGCAGCAACGCCTCGATCTCGCCGGCGTACGCGAGCGCGTCGTCGGCGCTCCATTGCGGGATGACGCCGGCGTGTACCAGCAGCCAGCCGCAGGCCTGGGCGGCCATGCGGCGGTGGCGCAGCCAATCGAGCAGGGCGTCGCGCTCCTCGTGCGCCAGGATCGGGTCCAGCGTGTCGCCCTTGCCCGGTTTGCGCACGCCGTGCGCGACGGCCAGCAGGTGCAGGTCGTGGTTGCCCAGCAGGCATTGCGCGGCGTCGCCCAGACCGGCCAGGCGCTGCAGCACGGGCAGCGACTGCGGGCCGCGGTTGACGAGGTCGCCCAGCACGTGGATGCGGTCGCGGGACGGGGAGAAGTCGATCGTTGCGAGCAGATGCTCCAGCGGGTCGCAGCAGCCCTGGAGGTCGCCTATCAGATAATCCATGGTCCGATTCTGCTACGCTGCCGGCCCTGGCCCTGCCGCGGCCTTGCGTATTTCTCCCCGGTCGCCCCGGCCGCCCCCCAGCGCTTCTCGATGGACGTCGCCCTTCTCTTTTTCCTGATCCTGCTGAACGCCGCGTTCGCGATGTCGGAAATGGCGTTGACGGCCAGCCGCAAGGCGCGCCTGCAGGTGATGCTGGAGGCGGGCGAGCACGGCGCGCAGGCCGCGATCGACCTGCACGACCACCCGACCAAGTTCCTGTCGACGGTACAGGTCGGCATCACGTCGATCAGCGTTCTCAACGGCATCGTCGGCGACGCCGCGTTCTCCGAGCCGCTGGGCGAGTGGCTGGCGCACACCTTCGGCCTGGCGCAGCGCATGGCGCACGTCAGCGCCACCGCGCTGGTGGTGCTGATCATCACGGCGGTCACCATCATCTTCGGCGAGCTGGTGCCCAAGCGCATCGGCCAGATGTTCCCCGAGACGGTGGCCAGCCTGCTGGCGCCGCCGATGCAGTGGCTGTCCATGGCCACGCGGCCGCTGGTGGTGCTGCTGTCCAAGACGACCGAGGCCATCCTGGGCCTGCTGGGCATCCGCGGCAACGCGCGCCGCGAGGTGACGGAAGAGGAGATCGCCGCCAGCCTGGAAGAGGGCCTGGACGCCGGCGTCATCGAGGCGCACGAGCATCAGATGGTGCGCAACGTGTTCCGCCTCGACGACCGCCAGATCGGCTCGATGATGATCCCGCGCGCGGAAATCCGCTGGCTCGACGCCAACGCGCCGATCGCCGACGTGCTGCGCATGGTCGCGACCGAGGACGACAGCCACTCGCGCTACCCGGTGTGCCGCGGCGGGCTCGACGACGTCATCGGCGTCATCACCGCCCAGGGCCTGCTCAAGCCGCTGGCCGAAGGCCGCATGCCGGTGCTGACCGAGGAGCTCGAGCCGCCCGTGTTCGTGCCCGAGACGCTGTCCGGCATGGAGCTGCTCGACCACTTCCGCACCCACGTGGCGCAGCTCGTCTTCGTCGTCGACGAGTACGGCGCCGTGCAGGGCGTGATCACGCTGCGCGACGTGCTGGAGGCGATCACAGGCGAATTCGGCCCCGAATCGGGCGATGATGCCTGGGCCGTGCGCCGCGAGGACGGCAGCTGGCTGATGGACGGCCTGATCCCGGTGCCCGAGATCAAGGATCGCCTCGAGATCAAGGATTTGCCCGAGGAGGACCGCGGGCGCTACAACACCCTGGCCGGCATGATCATGCTGCTGCTGGGACGCCTGCCCCGGACGACCGACGTGGTCGAATGGGGCGATTGGCGATTCGAGGTCGTCGACCTCGACGGCAAGCGAGTCGACAAGGTGCTCGTGAGCCGGAACACTTCCCCTGGAGAACAACCATGATCGTCACGAACCTGCACAAAGAGCCCGTTGCGCTCGACACCGTCCTGCACCGCGACCTGCGCCTGAAGAACGAACTCAACGCGATCCACCGGCTCGCGCCGTTCACCTCCTTCATCGTGTCGGTGAGCGAGTTCGCCGACGCCTCGCAGAACTTCCCCATCCTGTTCGTGCGCGCCGCGCCCGACGCGCTCGGCAAGGACACCGTCGCCCCCGTGGCCGTGTTCGGCCTGAAGCCGGGCGAGAACCTGTTCGCCACCGCGGACGGCAAGTGGGACGCGAACTACGTGCCCGCGATGCTGCGCGCCTATCCGTTCACGATGGCCCGCATCGAGGGTTCCGACCGCTGGGCCATGGTGTTCGACAACACCTGGGAAGGCATGTCGCGCACCGAGGGCCTGCCGCTGTTCGACGAGCAGGGCGCGGCCACCGAGCTGCTCAACGGCGTGCACAAGTTCGTGCAGGACCTCGAGACCGACCTCGAGCGCACCCGCCAGGCCTGCGCCGCGCTGCTGGAGATGAAGCTGCTCAAGCCGATGCGCTTCGACGCCACGCTGGCCAACGGCGAGCAGCTGTCGGTCGACGGCTTCATGACGGCCGACGAGGAGGCCATCGCCAAGCTCACCGACGCCCAGATCGCGCAGATGTACCGCAACGGCCTGCTGGGCCTGATCCAGATCCACGTCACGTCGCTGAACAACATGCGCCGCCTGCTGGATCGCCGCATCCTCCAGCAGGGCGCCGCAGCCAACGACAAGGCCTGACCGCCCGATCCGATGGCCGAAGGGCCGGCCGGGGCGCGCGAGCGCCTCGCCGGCCCTTCGTCCGTTCAGCGCCCGGGCGCGGGCGGCTTCCAGCCCAGCCGCGTCGACAGCTGCAGCGCCGCCGGCTTCAGCGCGCGCGCGACCGCGCCGTCGACGGACGCGTCGAAGGTCGCGCTCGGCCCGATCGCGGTCAGGCTCAGCACCAGCTGGCCGCGCGCGTCGAACACGGGCGCCGCCAGCGCGCTCAGGCCCGGCAGGGCGACGCCCTCGATGCCGGCGACGCCGTCGGCGCGCACGCGGGCGATCTCGCGGTCGAACGCCGCACCCAGGCCGAAGCGCCCGCCCGTGCGCGCCCGCGCGTGACGCGCGGCCGCGCCCGCGGGCGCGAGGCGCGCCTCGTTGTCCAGCGCCTCGCGCACGGCCTGCGCCGGCCCGAACGCGGCGAACAGCCGGCCCGAGGCGGTGTCCGGGATGCTCATCACCGTGCCGTGGCGCATCGACACGTGCACCGGCGACGGCGCCTCCGCGATGCGCACCAGCGTCGGCCCGCGGTGGCCCCACACGGCGATCGCGACCGTGTGGCCGGTGGCGCGCGCCAGCTCGTCGATGCAATCGGTGGCCAGCCGCACCGGGTCGTACTGCTGCAGGCCGATCAGGCCCATCTGCAGCGCCAGCGGGCCCAGGCCGTAGCGGCCGCCCTCGGTCTCGCGCTCGACCAGGCCCAGCTTGATGAAGCTCACCAAGTAGGGGTGCGCCTTGCCGGCCGTCATGTCGGCCGCGGCGGCCAGGTCCTTCAGCGCCAGCGGCTGGCCGTGGTGCGCCAGCGCCAGCAGCAGGCGGCCGCCGACCTCGATGCTCTGGATGCCGCGCGAGTCGGACTCGCGGGCGGGGCGGGGCTTGGCGGCGGAGGTCACGGACAGGAGGGTGATTGGACAGGGCGGGACGGTCTGTCTATCATAGCGCCATGATTCAGCATTGGTGAATCGATTCAGCAAAGGTGAAACAGATGACGGGCACCGCCTCCCCGAACGACGGCCGGCTCAGCGGCTTCGGCAACCACTTCAGCAGCGAGGCCGTGCCCGGCGCGCTGCCGCAGGGCCGCAACAGCCCGCAGCGCGCGCCGTTCGGGCTGTACGCCGAGCTGCTGTCCGGCACCGCGTTCACCGCCCCGCGCCACGCCAACCTGCGCACCTGGCTCTACCGCCGCCAGCCCTCGGTGCGCACCGGCCCGTACGCGCCGCACGCCCACGCGCTGCTGAAGACGGGCGCGCGGGACGGCGTCGACGTTCCGCCCGATCCACTGCGCTGGCACCCGGTCCCGCTCGCGCCCGAGCCGCTGGACTTCGTCGACGGCCTGCGCACCATGGCGCTCAACGGCGACCCCGACGCGCAGCTGGGCGTCGCCGTCCACCTCTACGGCGCGAGCCGGCCCATGGGCCAGCGCGCCTTCGTCGACGCCGACGGCGAGCTGCTGCTGATCCCGCAGGAGGGCGCGATCCGCGTCACCACCGAGCTGGGCGTGCTGCAGGCCGCGCCGGGCGAGATCGTGCTGCTGCCGCGCGGCATGCTGTTCAAGGTCGACCCGGCCGTGGCCGGCGAAGCCGTGCGCGGCTACGTCTGCGAGAACTACGGCGCCGCCTTCCGCCTGCCGGAGCTGGGCCCGATCGGCTCCAACGGCCTGGCCAACGCGCGCGACTTCATCGCGCCGCAGGCCGCCTTCGACGACGGCCCCGCGCAGCCGTGGGAGCTGATCCGCAAGTTCGGCGGGGCGCTGTGGCGCGCGCCGGCGGCCGCCTCGCCGTTCAACGTCGTCGCCTGGCACGGCAACCTGGTGCCCTACGTCTACGACACGCGCCGCTTCAACACCATCGGCTCGATCAGCTTCGACCATCCCGATCCGTCGATCTTCACGGTGCTGACCTCGCCGTCCGACACGCCGGGCTGGGCCAACTGCGACTTCGTGATCTTCCCGCCGCGCTGGATGGTGGCCGAGGACACCTTCCGCCCGCCCTGGTACCACCGCAACGTGATGAGCGAGTGCATGGGCCTGGTCCACGGCCAGTACGACGCCAAGGAGGAGGGCTTCCGGCCGGGCGGGCTGTCGCTGCACAACAGCATGGTGCCGCACGGCCCCGACGCCGACGCGTTCGACAAGGCCAGCAATGCGGAGCTCGCGCCGCGCAAGCTGGACAACACGCTGGCCTTCATGGTCGAGAGCCGCTGGCGCCTGCGCCCGACGGCGTTCGCGCTCAATGGCGGCCACCTGGACAGGTCGTACGCCGATTGCTGGGCCCCCCTGCAAGACAACTTCAAGGTCTGACATGCTGGACTTCACCCACGACGCGGACACTCCCAGCTGGGTCGCGACGGCCAACGCGCCCGACATCGACTTCCCGCTGCAGAACCTGCCGTTCGGGCGCTTCCGCCGCGCAG